>NZ_JAHXBG010000020.1 GCF_020103725.1 Hyalangium gracile
ACGGAAGTTAAGCCCTCCAGAGCCGATGGTACTCCGCGGGAAACCGCGTGGGAGAGTAGGTCGCTGCCGGATTTTTTTCTTCGCGCCCCTGGCGCCCTTCACTGGGCTCCAGGGGCGCTTTTTTTTTGCCGCCACAGTGTCTCCACAGTGTCCGCGTTGCATCAGGCGCGATTCATTGTCTGGCGACTCGCTCCCGGGCCTGCTTGAGTGCTGGCTCCCTCGCATCCCAGGAGCCATCGCATGAAACGACTTCGTCTCTTCTGCCTCGGCGGTGTCCTCGCGGTCGGGCTGTTTCTGGCCCCCACTCCCTCCGAGGCTGCAAACATCCGCCTCGGGCTCGGAGCGGATTACTGGTTCGTCGAGAGCGCCACCTTCCAGTTCACCCTCGGCGTGGAGACTCACCTGGCGGGCCCGCTTCACCTCGGCGGGCGGTTCGGCGCGATGCTCGTGAGCTCGCCCGATACGCTCGGCGTTCCCATCGATCTGGTGCTGCACCTCAAGCTCACTCGCAACTTCTACATTGAGGGCCTGGCCGGGCCGTGGATCCTCTTCGAAGGGGATACCTTCCGAGCTCACGGCGCCTTCGGCTTCGGACTCCAGAGCGGCAAGCTGACCTTCGGTGTCGAGGTGGGATACATCTCACCCGAGCCGGCCATCGGGCTGCGGCTCGGATACAAGTTCTGACAGCTCGGTGGTGCAGGGCGGGGAGCTCGAGCCCCTCGCCCTAGTAGTGCGGTGGGCGCTCCTGCTGCCTGGCGTCCACCAGCCCCGGCTCTCCCTCCAGCTTGCGCTTGAGGGACTCCACCTCCGCCCGGAGGGTGTCCAGGGCCTGCTGCTGGGCATACAGCACGTCGCTGAGCTGCTGCAGAAGCTCCGACTGCTGCATGTAGCGCAGCTCCAGCTCGATGAGGCGCGACTCGTCCATGCCCTCAGGGATATCTCATTCCGCCTCGGCTCGTCCCGTGCCCGTGTGCCCGGCGCCTGGCTCGAGGCCCTCGCCATGAAGACCCTCGAACACATCCAGCGCTCTCGGGAGCTGCTCGCTCGCGGGCAGGAAGAGCTCGCCGAGGCTGCTCTCAGCGATGCCATCGATGCCGCTGTCGCTGACGAGAATCTCGTGCTCCTCACCCAGGCGAGGATGGCGCTCGGGGAGCTGATGTTCGAGCAGGGCCGCCACGAAGAGGCCGTCCCCTTCCTTCAGGCCGTCGTCCGGACCGAGATCGCCGATGGCTCCGTCGATGCCGAGGTCAAACGCTCCGCGCACCTGCTGCGGCGCATCCGGGGCATCGAGCCCTGAGCCGGCGAGCCTCGAGAGCGGTCAGCGGCTCTGCCGGCACGCCTCTCGGATGAGCTCCGCCTGGCCCTGGAAGCGCCGCTCCAGGTCCATCTTCGTCACGAGCGCCGCCTCGTGCCGGCCTGCCTTCATCTGCATCGCGCACAGCGTCGCCAGCGGCCGCGGGTCCGCCACGTTCAGCCGGTCCGCCTCGCGCAGCTCCTCCTCGGCCTTGTCCACCTCTCCCAGCCGGAACTGCGCCACTCCCAGGTGGTAGTGCGCCACGGCCGAGCGAGGGCCTTCCGCCACGGCTCGCGCGAAGAAGACCCGTGCCTCCTCGTTCCGGCCTTCCTTTCCGCGCAGCTCCCCCAGCTCCAGGAACAGCTTCTCCTTCGAGAGCCTCGGCTCCAGCTCCCAGAGGACCTTCTCCGCCGCTTCCGCCCTGCCCGCCGCGCTCAGCAGCTTCGAGTACCGCAGGTGCAGTGCCAGGTTCTCGGGCGCCTTCTTCCGCGCCCGGTCGAGCGCCTCCACCGCCCCCGCCAGGTCTCCGTCCTGCTCGCGCATGTCCGCCCAGAGTACGTCCGGCCTCGCGTCTCCTGGCGCCAGCCGCACCGCCGCCTCGAATGATTCCCGCACGCAGCGGTCCATCCGCTCCAGCCGGCAGATTCTTGCTCGCAAGAGGTGGGTCTCCACCAGGCCGGGCTCCCGCCGGTCCGCCTCGTCGAGCAGCTCTCGCGCGTCCGCCGGAGCTCCTTCCAACAGGAGCTCCGCGGCCTCTCTCAGCTCCGCTCCGGTCGCCTTCGGGTGGTTCTTCAAGGGCTTCAGCACCGGCACCCGGTTCCGGGCCTCCGGCGTCGCCCTCGCGATGGCCAGCTCCTGCTCAGGCAGGTTCCTCGGCAGGAAGAGTGGGATCAGGTGCACCAGGAAGGCCACGAAGCACACGCCCAGTACGCCTCGTATCGCCTGGCTCATCCTCCACCGCCTCGACGGTGGCTCGGTGCCCGTTCCTACCGTCTCCTCCAAGCGCTCCTCCACTGCTGGACCCGTCTCCGGTCCTCCTCTGGATCCCTAGCTTCCTCCGGGCCCGCTCGCCAGCACTCCCGCCACTTCCCGGCTTCCGGGCAACAGCGCTCGGCGGCTCGAAGGACTACGGCACGGCCCGGAGCCGAGGCCTCAGCGCGGAGGGCAAATCCACACCGCAGTTCCAGCACAGCTCGAAGTTCCCCGGGTTCTCCTCGCGACAGCGCGGGCAGCTCACCTCACGCCCCGCCGCCTCCCGGTTCTCCTCCAACTCGGCCAGCAGCTGTCGCGCCGCCTCCACGTCGCTCGGCCACAGCCACAGCTCGACCCATGTCTCCGTGCTCGGAATCTCTCCACTCAGCGGCGCCAGCGACTCTCCGCGCACCTCCACGGACAGCCCCGCCGCTTCCAGCAGTCCCGCCAGCAGCCGAGCCTCACCCACCGTGCGATGGACCGCGAACCGAACCCGCGTCATCTCCTCTCTGTGTCACGCTCAGGCTCGCCCAGCAACAGGGGCGAGCCTCCGCTCCCGAGCAGGCGGCCTGGCTTGCTGACAGGCTCATTCCTCCACGCGCAGCATGTGCGGCAACACCGCGTGAGCGTGCCGGGGGGCTCGAGTGTGCAGCTCCGCTGTCAGTAGCGCGTCCAGCTCCTCCAGCAGCTCATCGTACAGCTCGCCTGCTCCCCGGGCAGGAAGCCGCTTGGCCTTGAGCCGGACCCGGGGCGCCTCCTCGTCCTCGAAGGCCAGCGTGACGGCCAGCCCGTTCGGGCCCCCCGCCGCCGGTGGTACCACCACTGGCGCCGGCTGCCTCGCGGCCGCTTCCATCAGCGGCGCCAGCCGGTCCACCTCCTCGGGCGTCAGTTCCCGCTCACTGATTTCCTCTCCCTGCTCCAGCACGCGCAGGTGGCGCAGTCCCTCGACTCGCACCGCCTGCGCACCTGTGTTCGTCGGCCCGCTGCGCTCGTAGGTCACCGTTCGCACCTGCTCTACCTCCCTCCCAGTCAGCTATGCACTGGCGAGCAGGTTGGCACCGGGCAACACGACCGGCGCCACGCCTGAGCCGCTCTGCCTCACACAGCCAGTGCTGCCTGGCTGACACCTCTCCTGGCTCCCGAGCTTCAATGCCGCGGGGGACTCCGCTCGGGCTCGCGTCAGAAGAAGAAGGTGACGCTGGCCTGGGCGTTGAACGGGGCTCCCGGCGTGAAGTGCAGGTCCTCGCACCCCTCGAAGCTGTCTTCACCCGCCGGCCGCGTCCCCGCCGGGCAGCTCTCCGGCCCTGTCTCGTCCGGCAGCCGAGACACGTTCGCGAACTGTGCCTCCCGCCACTCGGTGTTCAGCACGTTCTGTAGCCCCAGCGTCGCCTCGAACCACGTGGCCCGGTAGCCCACCGTCGCGTCCACCCGCGTGAAGCCCTCCGCCGTCAGGAAGCGATCCTCCGTCGCTGGCCGGTCTGCCAGGTGCAGCACCCCCAGGCGGCCGTACAGCCCGCTCGGGTGCCGGGCCGACACGCCGCCCGCCAGAATCAGGGTCGGCGCCAGTGCCACCGCGTCCGCGTTGCCCGCGTTCTCCACGTACGTGGCTCGAGACACCGTGAGGTCCGCGTCCGCGAAGAGCCACGGCAGGATGCGCAGCCGTGCCTCCGCCTCCAGCCCCCGGCGCCGCGTCGGGCCTCGCGCCTCCGTCGTCCCCTCGTCCCCCACCCACACGAGCTCGCTGTCCAGGTCCAGGATGAAGTACGAGCCGGCCAAGTCCAGCGCGTCGAACAGCCGCGTCCTTGCGCCCACTTCGTAGCCTCGTGCCCGCGTCAGCGGCGTCACCGGAGCCGGCTCGCGCACCACTCCGCGCGCGTCGTTCGAGTGGAAGCCCGTGCCCGCGTTCAGGTACAGCTCCGTCTCCGGGATGGCTCCGAAGACCAGGCTCGCCTTGGGCGACACTCGCGACGCCTGACGGACTCCCGAGGACTTCGTGCCCTGCGTCGTCGAGTCCTCCAGCCGGTCGTCCACGTCGAAGCCGAAGAGGTCTCCCCTCAGCCCCAGCACCGCCCGCAGCCACGGCGTGAAGGTGATGTCCTCCTGCGCGTACAGGCCCAGGCTCCCCTCTCGCACGCTCGCGTCCACCACCGTGGACAGGCGCTCTCGCGCTCGGTCGTTGTAGAGGCTGTTGGCGATGCTGTCCGTGCGCAGCTGCGTGCCCATCGTCGTCTCGAAGGAGATGCCGCGCCACTCCCGCCGGAAGCGGTAGCTGGCCTGCAACCCCGCCAGCGTCCGCGCGTCGTGCTGCTCGATCATGTCTCCGTTCTCCGGATCCCCGCTGAAGAACGTGAAGTTCGAGAAGAGGTTCAGCCGGTACTGCACCGCGTACGCCAGCACGCTCACCTCTCCCTCGTCGTCCGTCCTCGCCCGGAAGGTGCCGTAGATGCTGTGGCGCTGGGAGTTCCCTCCCTCCGTCGGATCGATCGTTCCGAAGCGGTCCAGCCGGCCCGCCTCCACCTCGCGCAGGGGAATCTGGCCGCTCGCGTTCCAGCCACTGCCGTACGACGTCAGTGTCACCGACACCGTGGAGCGCTCGGACAGCGCTCGCGTCACCTGCGTGAAGAGGCTGAAGCGCTGGAGCCGCTCCGGGTTCTCGAATGGACCGTTCGTGCCGTACACCTGCCCCGCGATGATGGGGGACCAGCCCTCCACCTCCGGCGCGGCGACGAACAGCCCTCGCCACGTGTCGAACGAGCCTCCACCCAGCTCCACCTGGCTCTTCTCGAAGTTCTTCCTCGTCACCAGGTTGATGGCTCCCGCCGTGGCGAAGTCTCCGAACT
Organism: Hyalangium gracile; assembly: GCF_020103725.1. Taxonomy (NCBI): domain Bacteria; kingdom Pseudomonadati; phylum Myxococcota; class Myxococcia; order Myxococcales; family Archangiaceae; genus Hyalangium; species Hyalangium gracile. The sequence goes on from NZ_JAHXBG010000020.1 coordinate 5,107, forward strand.
GCGCGAAGTAGGGACCCTTGGCCACTTCCACCCGCTCGATGAGCTCGGGGATGAGCCAGTTCAGGTCCGCGTACCCCTGGCCGTGCCCGTGGCTCACCATGTTCACCGGCACTCCGTCCACGAAGAGCGCCACGTCCGTGCCGTGGTCCGCGTCGAACCCTCGCAGGAAGTACTGGTTGGCCTTGCCTCCTCCCGCATGCTGGTTCGTGTACAGGCCCGGCACCACCTGCAGGATGTCCACCGGACGCGGGTGCGGACGCAGCAGGAAGTCCCGGTCTCTCACCGTCGACGAGGAGGCCGCTGTGAAGGACCTCCGAGCCGTGACCGTCGTCTCCCGTGACCGAGGATTCTCGGGCGTCGTGGGAGGCGGCGCTTCGACCTGCGCCGGTGGCGCCGCGGGCTCGGTGGGGGACGGGGACTCCGGGACGGGGGCGGATGGCTCCGGTTGTGGCGCTGGAGCTGGAGCCGCGTCGCCAGGCGTCGGCGGGGGCTCGACGACAGCTGGCGTTTCGGGCGCAGGGGCCGGCGGGGACGGGGACTGGGCGAAGACGGGAGAGACTGCACACACCAATGCTGCGAGCACGGCCCGGTGGGCCGCGCGAAGGCGCGACATGAGAAACCTCGAGGAAGAAGAACGCGTAGGAGAGACGGACCACTGCGTGATGCAGGGGCCCCCTACGGGCCTTGAGGCATCGCCGTCGGCCGCAGCGGCGCGACGGACACCCACTCCGGGCTTCGCGTCACCTCCGCTCGCAGCGGCAGCCACCACACCTGCGGCGCCAGCACCACCGCGCGCGCTACCGCTACCGCCGTGAGGTGCTCCACCGAGCCCAGCTGGTGCCGATGCGCGTGGCCCTTCCCGGGCTCATGCCCCGCCGCGTCCCCGTGCGCATCGCCGTGCTCGTGGCCGTGCTCATGGCCAGCGGCCTCGCGCTCGTGCCGGGGCGCCGACGTCCTTTGGTGGTCCAACCACCCCTGGGACGTAGCCGGGAGCTTCCACCCTCCCGCGTGCCCCTCCACCGCGTGGAGCACCGGAGCCACCACGAGCCCGTACACCAGGACCATCAGGCCCAGGCGTGCCAGATCGCGTTGATCTCGGATGTCCCTCACCACAGTGGATGGCTCCGCGGGTTCTTCTCGGAAGAGCGGCCCGCCTGCCTAGCCACCTTTCGCTCGCCTTGCAAGGCACTCAGGCGCGCCGCCCTCTCTCTACGGTGCCGACTGATGGACGGATTCATGGCCTCGCGAAGCCAGGCTCCGTCCCCCGCCTGACGCGCTGCGTGCACATTCCCTGCCGTCTCGCGGGTCCCGCCATTACACTCGGCCCGTGCGTCAAGAATCCGCTGCCCTCATCCGCACCTCTTCCGAGCAGGAGACTCCGCCTCCGCCGCCCTCCCGCGCCGAGCGGCTGCGTGCCCTCGCCTCCGAGGCGTTCGATCTGCTCATCATCGGTGGTGGCGTCACCGGGGCCGGCGCCGCGCGCGATGCCGCCCTGCGCGGACTGCGCGTGGCCCTCGTGGAGCGCGAGGACTTCGCCAGTGGAACCTCCAGCCGCTCCTCCCGCCTCATCCACGGCGGCGTGCGCTACCTCGAGCATGGCCACCTCGGCCTCGTCTTCGAGTCCAGCATCGAGCGCGCCCGCCTGCTGCGTCTGGCTCCCCACCTCGTCCGGCCGCTCGCCTTCACCTGGCCCGTCTATCGCGGCGCGCGCATCCCCCGCTGGAAGCTCAACGCCGGCCTCATGCTCTATGACGCCCTGGCCCTCTTCCGGAACGTCAAGGGCCACCGCGGCCTCAACGCCCGCCAGGTGCTCCAGGCCGAGCCCGGCCTGCTCCCACAAGGGCTCAAGGGCGGCGCCTGCTACTACGACGCCGCCACCGACGACGCGCGCCTCACCTTCGCCAACGCGCTCGGCGCCTCCGAGGCCGGCGCCACCGTCCTCAACCACGCCTCCGTGCGTCGGCTCCTCATCGAGGAGGGCAAGGCTCGCGGCGCCATCGTCGTGGACCACCTCACCGGCCAGGAGCACACCGTCCGCGCTCGGGCGATCGTCAACGCCACCGGCCCGTGGAGCGATGAGATTCGCAGGCTCGATGGCGCCGCCGAGGCTCCCGCCGTGCGCGGCAGCAAGGGCGTCCACATCGCCGTGCCTCGCGAGCGCCTGGGCAACCGCGACGCCCTCACGCTCCTGTCTCCCGTGGACGGGCGCGTCATGTTCGTCCTCCCCGCCGACAAGCACGCCATCATCGGCACCACCGAGACGGCCACCCGCGCCCACCCCGCCGAGGTGCGCGCCAGCGAGAAGGATGTGGAGTACCTCCTGGCCTCCGCCAACGCCTTCTTCCCCGAGGCGAAGCTGGTGCGCGCCGACGTCGTCAGCGCCTGGGCCGGCATCCGCCCCCTGGTGGCGCGCGGCTACGGCGGCGCCGGAGATGCCGGCAGCGCCAGTCGCGAGCACGCCATCGACGTCAGCCCCACCGGCGTCATCACCATCAGCGGCGGCAAGCTCACCACCTACCGCGTCATGGCCCGGGACGTGGTGAATGCCGTGGAGCGCCAGCTCGGCGTGCCCCACCGCAAGCCCGTCACCGAGACCCTGCCCCTGCCCGGCGGAGAGCTGCGCTCCGTGGACTCGGGCCTGGAGGCCGCCCTGCCCGAGGTGGGCCAGCCGGAGGTGGCGCTCCACCTGGTGCGCGCCTTCGGCAGCCGCTGGCGCCAGGTGTGGGGCCTCACCCGGGAGGAGGCCGCGCTCGCCCGGCCGCTCGTCCCCGGGCTGCCCTACCTGCGCGCCGAGGCCGCCTACGGCGTCACCCACGAGTTCGTCCACTCGCTGGCGGATCTGCTCATCCGCCGCCTCAAGGTCGCCTTCGAGACACGGGACCAGGGCGCCGAGGCCGCTCGCGCCGCCGCCGAAGTCATGGCCCCCCGCCTGGGCTGGGATGCCGCCGAGACGGAGCGCCAGCTCGAGGCCTATACCCGGGACGCCGCCCGCATCTTCAACGTCGACCCGGCCGATGGTTGACACCTCCCCGGCCTCCACCGTTCGTCGCCTTACGCCCCTGCTGTGAAGTGGTGTGCGCGCCTGTGGGTGGCAGCTCCCTTCGCGGGCGGCCATCCGGGCACCGTGATTAACATCGCAGGGGAACGCGGTTGCCCGTCCGCCCGTTCACTCCGGCTGGCACGGGGCCGGCAGTCGTAGCAGCCCTCGAGGGCGAAAGAGAGCGACTATGAAGCGTTGGGTCTGGCTGGGATTGGTGGGTTGTCTGGCGGCCTGCAAGGAGGAGCCTCTGCCAGCTCCCGTGGAGGAGCAGGACTGCACGACCCAGGGCTCCGAGGGCCAGGCACTGCCTTCGCCGGTACCGACCTTCGCGAGCCAGTCGCTCGAGTCCGCCGAGGCTTCCGCGGATGGCCGACAGCCCGTCATCATCCGCTACCGCCGCACCGTGTCCGCCGCCTCGGCCGCGCAGGCCGCGTCGGACGTCGTGACGCGCGCTGGCGGTGTGGTGACGGCGCGCCTGGGCAACATCGGCGCCGTGGCCGCCCGGGTGACGCCCGAGCAGCGGGCGGAGCTGCTGCGCAACCCGGAGGTGCTCACCGTCGAGCCGGATCGCCCCGTGTACGCCCTGGCCCGGCCGCCGCTGGTGACGACCGGCGCCGTGGGCGAGTACACCGAGGGGCTTCTGATGGTGCAGGCCCCGAAGGTGTGGGACGCCAACAATGACGGTGTGCTCGATGCCAACGCGCCCAACGGGACGGGCATCCGCGTGTGCGTCGTCGACAGCGGCTGGGACAACCGTCACCCGGAGCTGAAGGCCGCGTACGTGGGCGGCAAGGACTTCGTCGACGGGGATGAGGATCCGCTCGACAAGGAGAAGGACACCAACCTGGGCCCTGGGAAGTGGGGCGGCGGCCATGGCACGCACACGGCGGCCACCATCGTCGCGCAGCTGGGTTCGGCCGGCTCGGTGAACCCCGGTGACGAGCCCAACGGCGTGGTGGGCGTGGCGCCCGGCGTGGAGCTGCTCGTGGCCCGCGTGCTCAACACCAAGGGCACCGGCAGCACCACGAGCATCATCGCCGCGCTGCAGTGGTGCCAGCTGCAGGGCGCGAGGATCGTCTCGCTGTCGCTGGGCGCTCCGGAGCGGAGCGAGGCCGAGAACGATGCCTTCCAGGTCGCCATCAAGGCAGGGCTGCTCCCCATCGCCGCCAGCGGCAACAGCGGCACGGGGGACCTGGCCGCCGACGAGGCGCTCGGCATCGCCTACCCCGCTGGCTATGACGGCGTGGTCGCCGTGGGTGCGGTGAACTTCAGCGGCGAGCATGCCCCCTTCTCGCAGATCGGCCAGAACCTGTCCCTGGTGGCTCCGGGCAGGGACGTGCTCTCCGCGGTGATCGTCGGCGCCGAGTCCTACTCCGTGGTGGATGTGGACGGCGTGTCCTTCGAGTCCAGCTCGGTCGAGCTCGCCCCGCTGGGTGAGTACACCGGCAAGATGCTCACCTGCGGGGTGGGAGATTCGATCAAGTCCTGCGGGGAGGAGGCCACCTGCAGCGGCTTCGTCGCGTACGTGGACCGCGGCGGCCAGGACGCGCAGGGCGCCGGCCTCACCTTCGCCAAGAAGGTGGACTTCATGCGCCGGGCTGGCGCGCGCGCCGTCATCATCGGCAACAACGATCCGAAGGACGGCGTCGGCAGGTTCACGCTGGGCAACGAGGGCACGTGGGTGCCCACGGCCTCCGTCTCCAACCTGGACTCCGTCGCCGTGAAGGCGCTGAGGGGCAAGGACGCCAAGGTGAAGCTCATCGGCGTGGACTACGCGAAGCAGGACGGCACCTCCATGGCCACGCCCCACGTCAGCGGTGTGGCCGCGCTGGTGTGGAGCGCGCGCCCCTCGCTCACGGCGACCCAGGTGCGCGAGCTGATCGAGGACTCCGCCAAGGACCTGGGGCCCACCGGGCGTGACAAGGTGTTCGGCCACGGCCTGGTGCAGGCCGAGGACGCGATGCGCCTGCTGCAGAGCCGCTTCCCGGCGCCCTGAGGTAGGCCGCAGGCCCGCGGGGGCTCAGTAGGAGTCCACCGCGGGCGTGGCGATGAGGCACGCGCTGAAGCGATCCTCCAGCGCCGCCACCGCCTCGCCGCTCGGATCCACGCAGGCCTGCAGCAGCCCGGAGGCGAGCACTTCCTGGCTCCACGGCTCCTCCAGGGAGTGCGCCGGACGCACCTGCGCCAGCCCGAAGGTGATGAAGGCCACGGCCGCCGCGGCGCCCATCGCCATCATCCCCCGGTGGGACCAGTGCGGACGGCGCGGCTCGGACCGCACGGCGCGACGCGGCTCGGCCATGGGCCTGGGCGCGGGGGCGCCATTCTTCGCGGCCAGCCGGGCCTCGAGGGCGGCGAAGTTCAGGGCGGGACGCGCGGGCATGCGGCGCGCCCGCTGGGCCATCCACCCTCGCTCCAGCTTCAGCCACGCCAGCGCATGAGCGCACGCGGCGCAGCCCTCGGCGTGAGCGCGCACGCGCTCGGCGTCCGTCGGGGACAGCTCTCCGGCCAGAAGCAGATCCAGCTCTTGCTCGCGGCAGGCGAAGCTCATGGGTGACCTCCAATATGCGCGGCCAGCCGCTCGCGGAGCTGCAGCCGCGCGCGGTGGATCTCGTTCTTCACCTTGGGCAGGGACCAGCCCATCACCTGGGCAATCTCCTCGTACGGCAGGCCATGGTCGATGCGCAGCAGCAGCGCCGAGCGCCGCTCCTCGCGCAGGTGCCCGAGCGCCTCCGCCAGCAGCGCCTCGGTCTCCTGATCCAGCAGCAGGTCCTCCGGAGAGGGCGTGGGCAGCACCGCCTCCACCAGCCCCTCGCTGTCCTCGCCATCCACGTCCAGGTGGACGCCTCGCGCGCGGCGGGACTCCAGGAACACCAGCCGGGCGATGCCCAGCAGCCACGAGGCCAGCCGGTCCTCGTCCTTCAATGTGCCGAGCCGCCCGTGGGCGCGGACGAACGTCTCCTGCGTGGCCTCGTCCGCGGCGGGCTCGTCCCGGAAGCAGTCCTTGAGGAAGCGCCAGACGGCTGGGGAGTGCCGCTCGAAGAGGATCCGGAACGCGGTCGGATCTCCCGCGCGGGCCCGGCGCAGCAGGGTGCGCTCCCCTTCTCTGGCCTCGGGGGCCTCGTCCTGGGCGGCGAACATTCGCAAGGCAAGCAAGGGAGCCACGGACCCCATGTGACACGAGCCGGCCGGTGGTTTCAGCGCTCCCGCCTTTTCTTCGCGTTCCCCCGGCCCCGCCAGCGTGCCTCAAGTGCGTCGAGAGGGAAACCCACTTGCTCCCACCTCCGGGGGGCAGGGGGGCAGGAGGGGGCCGGGCGTCGCGGCCGGGCGTCCTGCACCGACCCGATCCCACCTTGTGCCGTGGAGGGGGAGCAAAGGAGCGACACATGCGAAGAGGAGTCTGGGTGGTGCTCGGCCTCGTGGGGTTGGCTCCTGTCGGGGCCCTGGCCGAGGAGGCGCGACGGCAGCCAGCCGAGCAGGCACAGGGGGGCCCGCAGGCTCAGGGGCAGGAGGCCTCTCCGGAGGTCCTCCAGCAGCAGATCTCCGAGCTGTGGCAGGACGTCCGGGTGCTGCACCAGGAGGTGGCCTCGCTGCGTGAGCAGTCCGGAGGGACGGCGGCGGCCCCCGCGGTGGGAGGCGCTGGCCAGCAGGGGACTGCGCCCGCGAATGCCAGCGGCGGCCCCGCGACGGACGACATCGCCGTCTACGGCCCGATGGGCAGTGACGCGGGAGGCGCGGGCTCGGCGGGGGGCGGAGCCACGACGGTGACGGCGGAGCAGGCGGGCACGGCGCTGGCGGAGGACGCCGACACCTCGGGGATCATCGTGGAGATTCCCAGGGGCGGAGTCCGGTTCCCGGGCATCGAGGGCGCCCGGCGGAGCCAGGTGAACGAGCCCGGCACGGCGACCGGAGGCAGCGGGAGGACCGAGAGCGCTTCACCCTGGAGCAACGTGCCCAACGAGGAGGTCTTCGTGGGGACGCTGCGGTCCGCGACGCGAGAGCGGCTGCTCATGGTGGGGCCGGAGGGCCGTGTCTATGAGTTCGGCATGGGTGAGCGCACGCGGGTGCTCGACCTGAACGGAGCCGCCATGTCGCTGCAGGCCCTGCGGGAGGGGACTCCCGTGCGGACGGTGACGCGACCCGGGGCGCTCGAGAACCAGGTCATCACCCTCCAGGCGCTGGGACAGGCTCCGGCGCCCTCGCGCTGATCCACGAGCGGCGGGCGCGGTGCAGGGGGAGCGGGTGAGCGAGCGGTGCTCGCAGCCCGTGCCTTCTCTCGAGCACCGTTGCCCGGAAACGTCCAGCGGCCAACCTTGTGCGGGGACGGGGAGGCACGGCAATGCGGAAGGTCATGCTGACGGTGGTGGGGCTGGTGGGTGCGTCGCTGCTGCTCTGTGGCTCGGTGGAGCTGCTGGCGCAGACCGACACGACGACCGAGGTGGGCACCACGGTGGGGCGGGATGCGACGGACACCCGGCTCCAAGGGCCTTCCGGAGGCACCCGCGCGGGCACCACGGGCACCTCGGACACCTCGGACCCAGGAACGGTGGGCACCGGCGGCGCCGGCACGGCGAGCGGCACGGGCACGGCTGCCACCGGCACGGCGCAGACGACCGGGGGCGCGGGCCCTGGCGTGGCGGAGCTGCCGTTGTCCGTCATGCAGCTCCAGCAGGAGGTGGCTCAGGTCCGGCAGGATGTGGCCCAGCTTCGCGAGCAGCTGGAGAGCATGAACCAGAACATGGGCGTGGGAGGCTCCGGGCAGGCTGGCACCTCGGACACCCAGGCCCCCGCGGCCAGTGGGACGACGCCTCAGGACATGGTGAGGACGCCGCCAGACGAGCCGCTCCGGGCGGGGACGGCGCAGGAGACGGGAGCCCGCAGCACTCCGGACACCGGCGAGGCCGTGGTGAATGCCATCTACACGGGCACCGTGCGCTCGGTGGCCAACGGGCGGCTCGTGCTGCTGGACGATGCGGGCCAGTCCTTCACCGTGGAGTTGGGGCAGCGGACGCGCATCCTTCGCAATGGCCAGCGCATCTCCGCGCAGGACCTGAAGCAGGGCACCCGCGTGCGTGCCACGGTGGACATGCTCGCCGGGCACAACCAGGCGATGGAAGTCACCACCCTGCCCGCGCGGTGAGGACGGGCCCGCCGTCCGTCACCCCGAGTCGGTGTGCGCTGGGTCCGGGCGCTCGACTCCCGAAGAGGCTTCGCCACCTGAAACGGGTAGAGGACCCGAGTCCGCCCCCGCCGCTGGTCCGCCCCTGCCGGGAGCAATGGGTCTGAACTGGTCTGCTTGTCATACCAGTTCGGTACCGGTTCGCTCACAGGGCGCCTCCCTGGCCAGGCAGTTCCCTGGGCATGGGAGCCGCTCTCGAGGGTGCGAGAGCTTCTTCGGACCTGTTGGACTGCACGCGGTAGCGTCCGCGCGGCCTCACGCCGGCACGCGGGCTCGCAGCACCGCGCGCGAGTAGTCCACCACCGCCGCGGTGGCGAGCACCGCCACGACGGCCACCAGGGGCCGCACCAGCGCGGGCGCCAGCAGCGCCGCCAGCAGCGTCACCGTCTGCACTCCCGTGGTGGCCTTGCCGAGCAGCCGCGCCTTGAGCTCCACCGGGCGCAGCGTGGCCACGAAGCGCGCGACGAGGAAGCCCACCGCCGTCATCACGTCACGCACCAGCAGCAGGCACACCTGCACGGGCGTGAGCAGCCCGTCGAGCAGCAGCGCGAGGATGGCCGTCACGGCGAAGCCCCGGTCGCCCACCGGATCGATGAGCGCGCCCAGGCGCGAGGTGAGGTGGGCGTGGCGGGCGATCCAGCCGTCGAGCACGTCCGTCAGGCCCGCCAGCACGATGAGCCCCGCGCGCAGCAGCGTGTCCGTGGTCATCAGGAAGAACGCCGCCAGCACCAGCCGCGACAGCGAGAGCGAGTGCAGGAGCGCCAGCTGTACCCGCCTGGGAATCAGGGGCGGGCGGAGCCGCGTCTCCGCGGGCCGGAGCAGAGGCCCGCCGGGCAGGTTGGATGGGCTGAGGAGGGGCGGCCGGCGCATGGTGGGTCTCGGGCTCTGCCTTCAAGATAAGGAGGAGATTCCTCCTGGCAGGATGTGACGGGCCTCCTCTCCCGCCGGACAGGAGAGGAGGCTGGCGCCCGTCTGCTCACCGAGGTGCCGGGCTCACTGCGCGGGAGTCAGGGTCTTCTCGTAGTTCTCCAGGGTCTGCCTCACCTTGGGCGCCAGCCTGTGGTCCGGCGCCAGCTCCAGGAAGGTGCGGTACTCCTTCGCGGCTTCGGAGAAGTTGCTCGTGCCGGCCAGCGCCGCCCCGAGGATCATGTGGCAGTCCGGGTTCTTGGGGTCCGTGTCCAGACAGCGCCGGGCCAGGGTCTGGGCCTCCGAGTACTGCTTGGCGCGGACCAGGCCGGCCGCATCCTCATAGAGGGCCTTGGACTGCTTGTCGGTCTGGGCCGTGGCCGCCTTCTCCTTCTTCTTGGTGGCCGCGGGCTTCTTCTTCGAGGGCTGCGCGGCGAGGGCGGGTGTGCCGAGCAGCAACAGCCCGGTCATGAGCGCGCCCAGCCAGAGGCTGCGTCGGGAAGAAGGACGAGGGTAGGACGTGCGCACTGCTGGCGAGAGGGAGGGGGGCATGCCGCCATCCTACCGTGCCATGGACTCAAAGGGACTCGGCCCCGAGAGCCCGGACCACGATGGCTTCCTGCCGGAAGCGCCGCTCCAGCTCGGAGCGATAGCCCTTCCACCACGCGCGATCGAGCGTGTCCGTCATCACCTCGAAGAGCACCACCTCGTCGTGCGTCGTCTCCCCCTCCTCCTTCCAGACGCCCGCGGCGGGTGACTGCAGGAAGGCCGTCACTCCGCCGAAGCGCTCGGTGAGCTCCGAGCGGACCCGCTCGAAGTCCGCCCGAGGGAAGGCCCGGCGCTCGTTGTCTCGCAGTGGCAGCAGGAACTGGACGAGGTACATCCCGGGCTAGTAGCGGGTGGGGGCCTTGGGGTCCGGGCCGCTCGTGAGTGGCTGCTCCTTCTCTTCCTCGTCCACGCTCAGCGGATCCCACCCCGGGCCCGCGGCGCGGCGCTCCGCCATCGCCGGCTCGTGAGGCGGCGGGATGTACGGAGCCTGCGGAGGCGACACCCGAGGAGGCAGGTCCTCGCTCGGCCGCTCCGTCGCGGTGGTGCCGGGGACGGCGTCGCCCGTGGGCCGGAGATCGTACTGCCGGTGGTCCTGGAACTTGGCGCTGTCCATGCGGGCCTCGGTCAGGTCCGTGGGGCCCAGGCCCAGCCCGCCCTGGGGCGGCGGCGCGGCGATGCCGGCGATGCCCACCGTGCCCTTCTTCGTGCCCTCGTGGGCCTCCGAGTCCAACCGACGCAGGGCGGCGTGGTCCCTCATGAGGAGGAGCTCATCTCCGCGGACGGTGGAGATGTCCTCGAAGGGGAGCCGGAAGTCCCGGAGGAAGAACTGGCCCTTCCCGATGATGATGCCGTCGGTCGTCACGTCGATGACGCGTCCCATCTGGACGCCGTCGCTGCTCATGACGGCCATGCCTCTCTGGATGTTGGTGCGCTGGTACATCGCTCGCTCCTCCGCTCTCTCGAGGTGAAAGCCAGGGCGGGGACCGGGCAGGCCCTGGCGCGTTCCCACTCGAAAGATGGGGACTGCCCCGGGCGGGGGGAGAGGGGAGTTCCTGCTTGCTGGCGGCTCCATGGCCGCTCGCTCAGCGGGCCTGCAGCAGCACGAGTAGGTCCGCGGAGTACGGCTGCAGGTCCAGCGCCTGCTCGAGCTGCTGGGTCGCCGTGGGCACATCCTTGCGGCGCGGCGCGAGGCCAGCAGCTCGAGCGCCGCCACGCCGCGCGAGTCCCCCAGCTGCGCCAGCGCGAGCGCCGAGGCCTGGCGCGCCCAGAGGGACGAGTCCTTCAGCAGGGGCACGAGCTCCTCGGAAGTGGTCCAGCACGCCGGAGCCCTGGCAGGTGGCCTGGTTGGCGCTCACCCGCGCCGGAGCGTCCTTGCGGAGCTGAATCTCGTTGGGCGCGTGCTTGTCGTGGGGCGCGCTGTGGCACGTCAGGCAGGTGGCGCCGCCCTTCATGTGGCAGAGCGACTGGGTGAGGGCCTGGTTCTCGAAGCTGCTGGTGCTGGGGCGCCCGTCCTCGAAGTAGTCCCCGGAGAGCTCTCCGGCCACCAGCAGCACCATGGGCTGGGCGGAAGCGGTGGGCCGCGTCCAGCAGGGGGAAGAGCGTCCGGCGCGGCCCGTGGCACTGGGCGCACACGGCCAGGCCGAGCTCGGGCGACAGGTGCCGGGGCTGGAGGATGTCCTTGGGGTCCTGCGTCTCGGCGTGGCGGGCCCCGGGGCCGTGGCAGCTCTCGCAGGCGACTCCGGCGTCCGCGAACGTCGTCTTCCACTGGTGGGAGCCGCCCGCTCACGCGCCTTGCGAGAGGAAGCGGAAGTGCTCGGGCTGACGCTGGCAGCGGAACAGGTAGCCTCGGCCGTTGTCCCCGAAGTCGAGACCGAACGGCATTGCCGACAGCTGCGCCACGAAGCGCGCGGGCTCTCCGCAGCACTCGGGGGGCGCGTCCCCATTCAGCCACACGGGCACCCCGCCCACCTTGCTCTCCGGCGCGTCCTCCTGCGCCCGATCCAGGGCCTGGAGCTGCTCGCTGGTCGCCTCGTTCACGTCCACCGAGAGCGTCGCCGTGTCCTCCTCGGCGGGCGCGAAGCCCAGGGTCCACACGTTGTACGGAATGCCCTGGGGGCGATCGCCTTCCACCTTCGGCTCGCCCGCTCGTACCGGTACCGCGGCGTTCGCCCCGTCGTCCGGCATGGAGCGGTAGCAGACGGTGTCGGGGTTCTCGCACTGGAACACGTACACCGCCGCGTGCGGCGACAGATCCAGCTTCCCCGGCACGTGCGGGAGCTGGAAGAGGAAGCGCATCGGCGTGCCGCACATGCGACAGGCCGGCCAGCGCAGGGAGCCCACGGGCTCGGGTTCGCCGCCCACCTTCGCGAGCGGCACTCCCTTGCCCCCAGGCACCAGCGCCCAGAGAGGAGCGAAGGTGGCCATCTGCCCTCAGTCTACGCTCAGGTGCCGCCTGGAGCCGCTGGAATTGGTTGCGAACTGGTATGACAAGCATACCAGTTGGTGGCGCTCTGGCCCGACACGGCTGGAGGAGGGTTCAGTCCATTCCTCCGAGAAGGAGCGAGCTGGCGCCCCTGCAATCTCTCGACGCTCGATGAGGCTCAGATTGGCCCGGTTGAAGAGGCTTCGGAACTCAGCCTCGGTGCGCTCACGGCCTCCGGTGGAGACCAGCATGTGCAGATCCAGCTAGAAGGGCTCCACCGCGAAGAAGCGCCGCGCGTACAGGGGCTCTCCAAGGGTGTCCACGTGGTGCCAGCCCTGCATAGCGCTCGGCGTACAGCTCCGTTCCATCGGGGCGGATGTGGAACGCTCCCGCCTCGCTCTCCACCGCCGCGAGCCCGTCGAGGTGTCCGGCGGGTGGATCCGCTTGGAGCCATGGCCCGCGGACATGGGCAGGCAAGAAAGGGGGCCAGGGGCTGGGCGGTGGCCCCCCGCTCCGGGCAGAATGGGGCAATGCGGTGCGTCGGTGCGCTCGTGAGCCTGGGAGTCTGTCTCGCCGCGATGTCCGCGCTCGCAGAGCCGGATGTCTTCGGCCTGGGCAACGGGCAGCACGGCGCGCTCCGAGTGCAGCAGCTCGACACCACCATCAACGTCGCCACCGCGCTCACCGCCCCCGCCGGCACCGGCAGCAAGGCCCTCACCGTCGCGAGCGTGACGGGCTTCGCCGCCGGTGAGCTCGTCCTCGTCCACCAGGCCTTCTCCGAGAGCCTCTTGTCCGAGACGGGCCCCACGCTGTCCCTCGAGAAGGGCTCCTCGGGCGCCGGCCGCTGGGAGCTCGCGCGCGTGGAGTCCGTGGCCGCGGGCCGGCTGACTCTCACCGCGCCCCTCGTCTCTTCCTTCGCCGCTCCGGGCTCCCAGGTGGTGCGCGTGCCCGAGCACACCACCGTGCACGTCCACCCCCAGGCCTCGCTGGTGGCGCCCGCGTGGAACGGGACCACCGGCGGCGTGCTCGCCTTCTTCGCCACGGACGCCGTCCTCAACCAGGGGCTGCTCAGCGCCACCGCCGCGGGCTTCCGCGGAGGCACCTACGCCTTCAACCGCACGCAGACCTCGGGCTGCACCGAGCTCCACCTGCCCCAGGACAAGGGAGGTGCTCGCAAGGGCGAGGGGCTCTTCTCCGCGGTGAGCGGTGCCCCCACGCATGGCTACGGAGCGCTCGGCAATGGCGCTGGCGGAGGCAACTGCGGTGAGGGCGGTGGCGGCGGCGGTGGCCACGGCGGCGTGGGCGGTCAGGGCGGGTACACCTCGGTCGCGGATGGCTCCCGAGACGTGGGCGGCCGCGGCGGCCAGGCCCTGCGCTACTCCCCCCTCAGCCGGATGCTGTTCGGCGGAGGCGGAGGCGCGGGCGCGGGCGACTCGAACGGCGCGGAGGGCACCACCGGCAGCTCCGGCGGCGCGGGCGGCGGCATCATCTATATGCGGGCCCGAAGCCTCCAGGGTCAGGGCCTCATCACCGCCAACGGCAAGTCCGCGGACGCATCCCTCAACGACGCCTCTGGAGGAGGAGGCGCCGGCGGCTACATCTCCCTGCGCGTGGAGGATCGGCTCGACTGCCTCAGCCTCGAGGCCCGCGGCGGCAACGGCGGCAACAACACGGATGGAGATGATGCTCGCGCGCCCGGAGGAGGAGGAGGCGGCGGCGTGTTGCTGCTGCAGGCGCGGACGCTCGCGTGCGACACCTCCCTGGTGCCAGGGCTCGCGGGCACCGCCGCCGGAGTCCAGGGCGGAGGCCCGTACGGCGCCACGCCCACCGACATGGTGCAGCTCGACCACCAGGGCGTGCCGACGCTGGTGAATGAGGCCTTCGCCACCCCCGCCGCGCCTGTCTGGACCACCCCCGCCGAGGGCGAGGCGACGGGGCCTCGGCCCCAGCTCCAGGGCAGGGCGGTGCCAGGCAGCACCGTGCAGGTGTTCCTCGACGAGCAGCCGCTCGGGAGCGTGGAGGTGGCCATCGACGGCAGCTTCACCTTCCAGCCCTCGGCGGCTCTCCCCGAGGGGCCCCACCAGGCGCGAGCCTCGGCCGAGCGCCTGGGCGTGCGCGGCGCGCTGTCCGAGCCGCGCGCCTTCACCGTGGGCGCCCTGTCGCCCCTGGCGCTGGAGGTGGGCTGTGGCTGCGGCAGCACCCCGGCCAACGGGGGCCTGTGGCTGGCGCTGGCCTGCCTGCTGCTCGGGGTGTCACGCCGCCGGCCCGCCGCGAGGGGCTCGAGGCGCCCAATACTGGCGGAACGGGGGCCTCCTGGCATACACCTCTACCCCGGGGCTCCGGCCAGGCTTCCTGGGCACCGCAACTCCGCAGGTCGGTGCGGTAGAGCAGGAGGGTAACGGGTGTCCGCGCTCCGCATCCTCATCGTGGAAGACTCGGTGATGGTCCGCCGGCGCCTGGCGGATGCCTTCGCCGCGGACCCCAGCTTCACCGTGGTCGGCGAGGCGGGGGATGGCGAGCGCGCCTTCGAGCTGTGCCAGCGCCTGCGTCCGGACGTGGTGACGATGGACCTGATGCTGCCCGGCATGAACGGCGTGGAGACGACCCGCCGCATCATGGCCCATTGCCCCACCCCCATCGTCGTCTTCTCCGGGCTGGAGAACCGGACGATGGGCCTGTACCTGCTGGACGCGCTGACGGCGGGCGCGGTGGACGCGGTGGAGAAGCCCACCCGCTTCATCTCCTCGGAGTGGGCGGAGGAGTTGCTGACGCGGGTGAAGCAGGCCGCGCGCACGCCGGCGGCCCTGGTGCCCGAGCACCTGCGGCCCGAGCCGGCCTGGCCCCGCTTCGCGCCGCGAGTGGCCGTCATCGGCGCGTCCACCGGAGGCCCCGCGGCCATGCGCAGCATCATCCAGGCGCTCCCGGCGGACTTCCCCCTGCCCATCCTCCTGGTGATGCACCTGTCCGAGAAGTTCGAGACGTCCATGGTGGACTGGCTGGGCAAGAGCGCCACCTTCCCCGTGCGGCACGCGGTGGACGGCGAGCTGCTGCCACCCGTGGGCCGCCCCGTGCTGCTGATGGCGCGAGCCAACCGGCACCTGGCCATGCGCGACGGCCGGCTGTGGCTGACCAACGCGCCGGAGCGGCACTCCAGCCGCCCCTCGGTGGACGTGCTCTTCGAGTCCGTGGCGAAGGAGGTGGGCACGCGGGCCATCGGCTGCCTGCTCACGGGCATGGGCCGGGATGGCGCCGAGGGGATGCTGGCGCTGCGGCGCGCGGGCGCGATGACGCTGGCGCAGGACGAGACCAGCAGCGTCGTGTTCGGCATGCCGCTGGAGGCCATCCGCCTGGGCGCCGTCCGTCACGTGCTCGCGCTGAAGGACATCCCCTCGTGGCTGGACGGCTTCGCGCGCCGTCGCCCCGACACCAACCCGCAGGCCTGAGGCCTCTGCGCCCGCCCCGGCCGGAGGACGGGAGCCGCAACGGAGGCCCCCGCGCCCCCCTGCCGCTCAGGCGTAGGCGGAGTCGGACTCGACCGGGATGTCCAGGCGCCGGTTGAGCTGCTCCAGCCTGTCGTAGCGCTCGCGGAGCATGTCCCGGTAGGCGCGCTGATCGGCGTGGGCAATCTCTTCCAGCAGCTGGCGCAGGGCGCTCTCCAGGGCCTGCTTGAGCTCGCGTGCTTCGGGTGCGGACAGTTCCAAGAGCATGGTGGCCCTCCTCGACTCAAAGATAGCCATGCCACCGAGGCGCTCACCGGGGCCGCTCGTCCGCAGCGGGCCACGGCGTCAGGTGGGGCCCTGGGAGTGCCGCCCGGCTCCCGAGCACACGGGCAGGGGGTACCTGTCCTCCCGTGGCCGCGATGAGGAGGTTCGGAGGAGACCGAGCCCGTGAAGGAGGCCATGCATGGTTCAGCCAGGAGAGATTCGCGAGGGGATGGTGGTGCGAGCCGCGGACGGTCGCCAGGTCGGCCGCGTGGCCGCTGTCGGGGACGTGCACTTCGAGCTCGAGTCGGGGCTCCTGCCGATTCCGCGGCGCGACTTCCTGGTGGAGTACACCGACGTGGCCGCCGTGCACGGCGACGAGGTGCTCCTGGAGACGGGAGCCCACCTGACGCTGGAGGTCGACGACGACGGGGGCGCAATCCCGCCGCGCTCCCACGGCAACGTGGACCGCGAGCCGGTGAACGCCGAGGAGCGCCCGCCCGGCCTCTGAGCGGCCCGGGCCGGGAGGGCTCAGGCGAACAGGCGCTGAACGAAGCTGCGCAGGCGCTCCGGCTCGAAGGGCTTCTCCAGGAACTCGCCCGAGTAGGAGCCCAATAGCTCGCGGGTGGGCGTGGAGAACGTCCCGCTGGACATGAAGCCGGTGCGGCGCGCCAGCCCGGGCTCGCGCTGCTCCAGCTCTCGCAGCAGGTCCACCCCGCTCATGCGCGGCAGCACCACGTCGCAGAGCACGGCGTCATAGCGCTCGCCGCGCGACAGCAGGTGCAGCGCCATGCTCACGTCCTGCACGGAGTGCACCTCGTGCGCCTCCTGCAGCAGCCGGCGCACGGAGGTGCCCACCGCGGGCTCGGCGTCGATGAGCAGCAGCCGCCGGCGAGGCCCCTTGCTCTCCACCGGCGCCTGGCGGGCGTGGGACTCGGCGCGCTCGCGCGCCTGGGTGGCCGGCAGCACCAGCCGGAACACGCTGCCGCGCCCCAGCGCGCTCTCCACCTCGATGCGGCCGCCCATGGACTGGATGATGGACTGGCAGATGGCCAGCCCCAGCCCGGTGCCCTCTCCGGCCGGCTTGGTGGTGAAGAACGGATCGAAGATGTGCTGGCGCACCTCCGGCGTCATGCCCGGCCCGTTGTCCTCCACCTCGATGATGACCGAGTCCTTGCCCTCGCTCCGGGTGGCGAGCCGCACGCGGTTGCGCGCCGGATCATTCTGGGGGAAGGCCTGCAGCGCGTTGACCAGCAGGTTCACCAGCACCTGCCCCAGCCGGCCCTCGTTGCCGAGGATGGCGGGCACCGGCTCCAGCGCGCGCTCCAGCTGGGCGCGGTACTGCAGCTCCTTGCGGACCAGCCGCAGCGCCCCGTCGATGGCGCGGTGCACCTCCACCGGCCCGGTGTGGTTCTCGTCCGCGCGCGCGAAGCTCTTCACCCCCTGGGCGATGCTGCGCACGCGCTGGATGCCCTCCTGCGTCTCCGCCAGCACCTCGCGCAGCTCCGGCAGCTCCTCGGCGGAGATGGCCGGCTGCGCCAGCGACTTCTCCAGGAAGGAGAGGTTGGAGCAGACATAGGCCAGCGGGTTGTTGATTTCATGCACCACGCCGGCGGCCAGCGTGCCGATGGAGGAGAGCCGATCGGCCAGCTGCAGCTGCGTCTCCAGGCGCTTGCGGTCGGTGATGTCGCGGAAGACGGCGATGAGGAAGGCCGAGCCGCCGGGCTCGGTGAACACCGCCTTCTTGATGATGGTCGTCCGGCGCGAGCCGTCCTTGCCGTCCTCGAAGACGCGCTGGTACTCGACGGGCTGGCCGCTGGTGAAGAGCTGCTCGTCCTGCTCCCAGAAGGCCTCCGCCTCCCGGGCGGGGAACACGTCCCGGGCGGAGCTGCCCAGCAGCTCCTGCTCGGTGCGCCCCAAAAACTCGCAGAAGGCGCGGTTGACCATCACCCAGCGGTGCGCCCGGTCCATCACGAAGAGCGGATCCGGCACCGCGTTCAGCGTGTTGCGCAGGAAGTCCCGCGTGCGCTCCAGCTCCTCCTGCGCGCGGATGCGCTCCAGCTCCGCGCCCGCGCGCGCCGCGAAGGCCGCCAGCAGCGCGTGCTCCAGCGGACCGGCCTCCAGCGGCTGGTGGTGCAGGATGGCCAGCACGCCGATGGCGTTGCCATTGCCGTCCTTCAGGGCCGCCCCCAGGTACCCGCGCATGCTCAGCTTGGTGAGCATCTCGTCCTCGGGGTAGCGCTCCGCCACCCCGTCCGGGCAGTGGCAGACGGACTTGCGGATGGCCTCGTCGCACGGCGTGCCGCTCAGCGAGTACACCACGCCCCGCTGCAGGCTGCCGTTGAGGTAGAAGGCCAGGGTGCGGATCGAATCCCGCTCCGGCAGCAGCTCGCCCACCAGCACGCACGAGGCGCCGTAGACCGCCGACAGCTGCTCCACCAGCTTGCTGAAGAAGAGGTAGCCCAGGTCCGCCGAGGTGCTGTCCAGCAGGGCCCGCAGGGCGGCTCGGAGCGAGAGCCCCTCGGTGGGGGACTCCTCGGCCGGCAGCGCAGGGGGGGGCGACTCCCAGCGCGACCAGGCGCCGGGACACCGTCGTCATCCGGGCCAGCCAGTCGCCGCCCGGCGGGGCCACGCACTCGTCGGCGCCGGCCTGGATCAGCGCGCGGCGCTCCGCGTCCAAGCGCTCCGTCAGGACCACCATGTGGGTGCGCAGGATGTTGCGGCGGGCGTGCAGCTCGCGGCACAGCTGCTCCACCTCCGTCATCGAGCGGCCCGGATCCCCCAGCACCACGAGCCCCTCGGGCAGCTGCCGGGGCAGCTCATCGAGAGTGCGGGCATAGAGCCGGGCGCACCCGTCGAGCAGTCCTTGGGACTCGAGCTCGCGCTCGAAACCATCCCGGACACTCGGGGGGATGCCCAGCAGGGTGA
Organism: Hyalangium gracile; assembly: GCF_020103725.1. Lineage (NCBI taxonomy): Bacteria > Pseudomonadati > Myxococcota > Myxococcia > Myxococcales > Archangiaceae > Hyalangium > Hyalangium gracile. The sequence goes on from NZ_JAHXBG010000020.1 coordinate 23,829, forward strand.
CATGCATTGGAACGCCTCGCGAACGCAGGTGTTGCCGGAGTCTACAAGAACCGCGCTTGCGAGGCGCCCGGGGCGCCCCCGTCGGTCCGCCCGAGATGTTGGCTTTGCCAACCTTTGGAGCCGCGCGAGTTGCAGGCCCTCCCACCAGGCGCTCTCGGCGTGGTCCGGCCAGCCTCTGGCGGACTCAGCGCCGCACGAGCGCGCTCAGGGCTTGAGCTCGTACTCTCCGCCCGGGTAGGCGAAGGAGTCCCGGGGCGCGTACCAGCACCAGCCCTCCACGCGCTGCAGGGGGCTCGCGGGCCGCAGCGCGTACACCGGGTGCTCCGGCGCGAGGAACTCGAGCGAGAGCAGCTCGAACGGAGCGGCGATCTCCCCCACGTAGGGGTAGTTGCCGGCCATCAGCTTGTTGCCCACCTTCGTCACGTACATGAGCTGGCCGCGAGCCACGGAGCCGACGGTGTTGCCCACCCGCGCGGTGGTGCGGATGAGGGGCTTGCCCCCCGCGTGCGTGGTGGCGACGAGCTCCTGGCCCCTGAGCTCCAGCGTGGTGTGGCCCTCGGTGGCCGGCACGCCGCGCTCGCGCGCGTAGTGGCGCATGCCCTCGGCGGAGTTGAAGTAGTGGGTGAAGAAGCGCCCGGGCGTCACCCCGTCCGGGGCCTTGTGGTCCGCCAGGTCCAGGCCCAGGTACGTCAGCGAGTACGCGCCGAAGGCCGACGTCTGATCCGCCGAGTCCACCACGTACTGGTTCATGTAGATGGCCCGGTTGGCGGCGGGCTTCAGCCCCTGGGGGAGCAGCGCCGCGGCGGCGGCCGGATCCGCGGGGATCCAGCTCGAGTAGAGCATGCGGCTGTTGATGACGAGCTGCGGCGGGGCAATCGATGTGCTGGCCATGAGTCTCCCAAGGGGCCAGGCAATGGATGGGCCACCCGCATTCGCGCGGAAGTGCCCCCCTGACCCGGCCCGGAGACTAACGGCTGCCCACGCCTCAGGCGAGCGTATCGCCCACGCGGCGCAGCTGATCCGCGTTCTCCTTCATGCTCACCGCCACCTGGGCGATGATGGTGAAGAAGCGGCCGCTGCGCTCGACGATGTCCTCGGACTGCTGGTTGCGCTCCTTGAGCGCGGCGGCGCCGTCGAAGAGCGTCTCCAGCATCACCTTGAGGATGGAGACGAAGTCGAAGCTGCGCAGCACCTCGGCGGGAGCCACCTCGCGGGCGCCCACGAGGGTGTCGCCGCTGACACGCAGCGAGTCCTTGAGGTACCAGGTGCCCACCGTCTCCACGGTGACGAGCCGGCCGTCGGTGAGCATGAAGAGCTCGCGCCGCAGCTCGCCGCCGCTCTCGACGGGAGAGGCGCCGCGCGGCTCCAGCCTCCGGGACGTCCCGGCCAGGCGCACGGCGGGCTCGTGGATCCACGACACGCCGCGCTCGCGGACGGTGACGCCGAACTGCTGCTCGAGCACCTCGGGAGCGCGCGCATCCCCGGAGCTCTTGGGGCGGATGGGCTGGGCGAGGGCCCGGGCCTCGGGCAGGAGCAGATCCACCAGCTCCTCGATGATGCCGGCCTTGGCGTCCTGCTCCTCCTGGCCATAGTCGAGCACGGACAGGAAGAAGTCGCGCGCCATCTGCGGCGTGAACTGATCGGCCTCCTCGACGGCGGGCGCGGCGGGGGCGGTCGCCCCCTGGGGCGCTGGCGACTCCTCGGAACGCTTCGGTTCTTCGTTCATGGGGGCGCACGTTATCAGGCGTTTTCCGCTCTCACGCCTCTTCAGGTAGTGGATTGGCAGCCGCTGTACACCGGTCGTGAGCCCTCTCCCGCCACTGCCAGTGCGGCTGCCCCGGGCGGGCCAGGCCTGCCTCGGAAGAGGAGAAAACCCAGTTGTGTCAAGGCCTTGGCGCAACAGGCAAAGTTGAATGCTGATTCAGGTCGCAGCTTGCGCAACTTCAGGGAGGAAAGAGGCGACAATGTAGGTGTTGGAGCGACTTTTTCCACCTTCGAGGTGATCCGTCATGGCTCGCATCCCTTCCCAGCCGAACACTTCCGCCGCGGTCCGCACGAGCCGGGCCAGTGAGGCGAGCGTGTCGAGGGGCTCGCGCTTCTCGAACGACTTCCAGAAGTGGCTGCACGAGAACGGCTACGGGAAGTACGAGTTTGCCAAGGGCAACGTGCCGGCGTTCGGGGGCAAGGCGCAGGCGGGCGAGAAGGTGACGAAGGAGCCGGTCATCTTCATCCACGGCAACTCGGACAGCGCGGCGGGGTGGAAGGGCTCCATCGAGACGTTCGCGAAGAATGGCTACAAGCCGTCGGAGATGTACGCGATGACGTGGGGCCCGGCCAACCCGCTGAAGTCGGGGCAGCAGTACCACTCGGAGAAGTACCTCGAGGAGGTGCGGGCGTTCATCGAGGCGGTGAAGGAGTACACGGGCGCGGAGAAGGTGGACGTCATCGGCCACTCGATGGGCGTGACGCTGGCGCGCAAGGCGATTCAAGGCGGGGACGGGTTCGACTCGCGGACGCGCCAGAAGTTCGACCTGGGCAAGCCGCTGACGGACAGCGTGGACACGTTCGTGGGCATCGCCGGAGCCAACCACGGGCTGACGTCGGCGCTGTTCACGGGGGACATGGTGCCCACGACGAACAAGCAGGACGGGCTGCACCCGGCCTCGAAGTTCCTGGAGGACATCAACGCGGTGAACCACGACGAGGGCGCGCACGTCTTCAGCATGTGGTCCCACGTGGACGAGCTGGTGGGGGTGGGGGCGGCGGGCTTCACCTCGCCCATCCCCGGGCAGGACGGGCAGAAGGTGTACGGCACCTTCCCGTACGGCCACATGGGGCTGAAGAACCTGACGGGCGAGGCGCAGCTCGCCATGGTGCGCGACCACGTGGTGCGCTGAGCCGCGCCGGACGGGCGCTCAGGTCTGCTGCTCTTTCTTCTTCTCCTTGTCCTTCTTCGCCTCGGTCTCGGGCGGCTGGCCGCCGGTGATGCGGGCGTTGACGACCTTGTTCAGGATGTCGAACCAGAACGGCGCGCCCATGGACACGGCGAAGACGGTGAACAGCAGGCCGACGAGCTTGGCCATCCAGCCCATCACGTCCCAGCCGGGGATGCGGCGGGGGTCAGGCATCCCTCCCAGCATCGCATCGGGGCCCGCCCAGCCGATGGGCAGGCGCAGATCATTGAGCTGATCCCGGACCTCCCGGAGCTGCTTCACGCTGTCCGTGACATGGAGGTTCCCCGGGGGGAGCTGAGCGTTGGCCTGCACGTACTGCTCCGCGGCGGCGACCACCCCGGCCCTCAGCGCCGAGTCATGCGCCAGGCTCCGCACGATCATCACGCTGTCCGCGTTGCCGATACCCACCACGGTCGCGGCAACGGCGAGCACGATGATTTGAGCGCGCCGCTTGTACCAGCCCGACACGCGCTCCATGGAGTCGTCGAACCACTTCTCCACGCGCGCCCGGGCCTCCCGGACGTTCGTCACCGTGTCGTCGAGCACCGCCTCGAGCTGCTGGCGGATCTCGCTCTCCGGGGGGAGCTTCGCGATGGCGTCGCGCAGCTTCTGCATCGCGTCCTTCTGGGGGCCGTCCCGCGGCCCCTCCTCCCTCCCCGCGAGGTTCCTCAGCACGTCCAGGAAGGCGGCGGCGAAGATGTGCTTGGGGATGTACGAGGGATACCTGTTGCCGTGCGTCATCCCCTGGATGAGGGGATGGGCGTAGAGCGTGCTGGTGACGTTCTGCGCCTGGTTCTGGAGGGCGACGCCCTTGTCGAACATCGCCTTGAGCCGGGCGTTCTGCTGCACCAGGCTCTTGCAGGCGTCATCCTTCAACAGCGTCTCGATGCCGTCCCGTAGCGTGCTGGCGCGCAGGTTGAGGAACCAGGCGACGATCTCACTGAGCGCCGAGCAGATGAGGCTGAAGAGCAGATAGACGAAGATGAGGCCAATCGCGGCTTCGAGCACCATGCGTCCCCCTTCATGCGAGCAGGGGGACGAGCCTACCGCCAGGGACCCACGCGCAGAAGTCAGACGGTGATGACCACCTTGCCGAAGTGGGCGCCCTCCTGCATGTAGCGCAGGGCGTCGCGGGCCTGCTCGAAGGGGAAGACCCGGTCGATGACGGGCTTCAGCCGGTGCTGGGCCATGGCGCGGTTCATCTCCTCGAACATGACGCGGCTGCCCACGTAGATGGGGTGAAGCTGGAGCTTCCTGGCCTCGGCCTGGGCGTCGGGCTTGCCGAAGCCACCCGTGAGCAGGCCGATGAGGTGGATGTGCCCCTCGGGCCGCGTGGCGCGCACCGACTGCGGCAGCGTCTGCTCGCCGCCCACCTCGACGACGTGGTCCACCCCCTTGCCGCCCGTCAGCTCCAGGACCTTCTGCTCCCAGTCGGGGTTCTTCTTGTAGTTGAGGGTGCTCTCCGCGCCGAGCGCCCGGGCGCGCTCCAGCTTCTCGTCACTGCTGGAGGTGATGATGACGCGCGCGCCCAGCATGCGGCCGAACTGGAGCGCGAAGATGGACACGCCGCCGGTGCCCTGGGCCAGCACGGTCTGTCCCGCCTGGAGGCGCCCCTGGGACACCAGCGCGTTCCAGACCGTGACGGCCGCGCAGGGCAGGGTGGCGCCGTCCTCGAAGGACAGGTGCTCGGGCAGGTGCACGAGCCCCTCCGCGTCCAGGACCACGTACTGCGCCAGCACGCCGTCGATGTTCCCGCCGAGCGCCTTGGCCGTCTTCTCCGGAGTGGCCGAGCCGTCCGTCCACGTCTGGAAGAAGGTGGGAGCCACGCGGTCCCCGGGCTTCACCCGCGTCACGCCGTCACCCACGGCGACCACCTCTCCCGCGCCGTCCGACACGGGGATCACGGGAAGCGGGAGGGGAACCCGGCCATAGCTGCCCCGCGCGATGATCAGATCCCGATAGTTGAGGGAGACAGCCCGGATGCGGACCAGCGCCTGACCGGGGCCGGGCTTCGGCTCGGGCCTGTCCACTTGTACCCAGCCTTCGATGCCACTCGTCTTCTGGAGTTCGTACGCCTTCATGGAAATGGTTGCCTCCGCGCTGCGGGGAAGGATTGGCGCGGATGAGTAGCCAGGGAAGCGCGCCACTGCCACGTCAATTTGAGCGGGGTTGCTGACTTCTCACACTGACGAGGCGCTGGCGTCATCGGCCGTCTCGCGGGAAGGTGGCGCGAGCGGAGGAGCATCGACATGGAGCGGGCGGACACCATCGCAGGCCTCATGGAGCACGGCGCCGAGGCCGACGCCGCGCTCGGAGCCCCGGGACGGCCGGCGCTGACCTACGGTGGCTTACGAGGCCTGGCGCGGAGCACGGCAGCGGCCTTGAACGGCATGGGCATCGGCCGAGGCGACCGCGTGGCCCTGGTGCTGCCGAACGGGCCGGAGATGGCGACGGCCTTCCTCTGTATCGCTTGTGGCACCACCACCGCGCCGCTCAACCCGGCCTATCAAACCCAGGAGTTCGAGTTCTATCTCTCGGACCTGAACGCCCGGGCGCTCGTCATCCAGGAGGGCCAGGAGAGCCCGGCCCGAGCCGTCGCCGCGGCGCGAGGCATCCCGGTGGTGGAGCTGGTCCCCGACACCCAGGGCCCCGCCGGGGGCTTCACGCTGCGGCCCGAGCGACCGCTCTCCGGCTCCCCAGCCCGAGCCGGCTTCGCCTCGCCGGAGGACGAGGCCCTGGTGCTCCACACCTCGGGGACGACGTCACGGCCCAAGCTGGTGCCGCTGAGCCACCTCAACCTCACGGCCTCGGCGGGCCACATCGTCCGCACGCTTCAGCTCGGGCGCGGGGATGTCTGCCTCAACATCATGCCGCTCTTCCACATCCACGGGCTCATCGCGGCGGTGCTGTCGAGCATCGCGGCGGGCGGCTCCGTGGTCTGCACGCCGGGCTTCAATGCCCTCAAGTTCTTCTCCTGGTTCGAGGAGGTCCGGCCCACCTGGTACACGGCGGTGCCCACCATGCACCAGGCCATCCTCGGGCGCGCGGGCCGCAACACCGCCAGCCTCCAGGGCGGGAGGCTGCGCTTCATCCGCTCCTCCTCCGCGTCGCTGCCGCCGCAAGTGATGGAGGCGCTCGAGCAGGCCTTCGGGGTGCCGGTCATCGAGAGCTACGGCATGACGGAGGCCTCGCACCAGATGGCATCGAACCCGCTGCCGCCGAGGCCCAGGTACGCGGGCTCGGTGGGCATCGCGGCGGGGCCGGAGGTGGCCATCATGGACGAGGAAGGCCGCCTGCTGCCCCCGGGCGCCGTGGGCGAGGTCGTCATCCGCGGCCGCAACGTCACGGTCGGCTACGAGAACAACCCGGAGGCCAACGCCAAGGCGTTCACCCACGGCTGGTTCCACACCGGAGACCAGGGCACGCTCGATGAGGCGGGCTATCTGCGGCTGACCGGTCGGCTCAAGGAGCTCATCAACCGGGGCGGAGAGAAGATCAGCCCGCTCGAGGTGGACACGGTGCTGATGGACCATCCGGCGGTGCAGCAGGTGGTCACCTTCGCCATGCCCCACTCGAAGCTCGGCGAGGAGGTGGCCGCCGCCGTGGTGCTCCGCGAGGGCGCGAGCGCTGGGGAGCGCGAGCTCCGCGAGTTCGCCGCGCGCCAGCTGGCCGACTTCAAGGTGCCGAGGAAGATCGTCTTCCTGACGGAGATCCCCAAGGGACCGACGGGCAAGCTGCAGCGCATCGGCCTCGCCGAGCGGCTGGGGCTCACGCCATGAGGATCGCCATCTTCGGAGCCGGAGCCATTGGAGGCTTCCTGGGCGTGAAGCTGCTCCAGGCCGGCGCGGATGTCACCTTCATCGCCCGAGGGGCCCACCTGGAGGCGATGCGCACCCGAGGCGTCACGCTGACGAGCGGCGGCGAGACCGTCACCCTGAAGCCGCGCTGCACGAGCGAGCCCGAGGAAGCGGGGCCACAGGACTACGTCTTCGTCACGCTGAAGGCGCACTCGCTCCCGGCGGCGGCGCCACGGATTGCCCGGCTGCTGGGAGAGGAGACGGCGCTCGTCACCGGCATCAACGGCATTCCCTACTGGTACTTCCATGGGCTCGACGGCCCGTACCGGGACCGCCGGGTGGAGAGCGTGGATCCGGGGGGAAGGCTCTGGGAGCAGCTGCCGCCCTCGCGCGTCATCGGCTCGGTGGTCTACCCCTCGGCGGAAGTGGTCGAGCCCGGCGTCATCGTCCATGTGGAGGGAGATCGCTTCACCCTGGGGGAGCCCGATGGCAGCAAGAGCCCCCGGACGCTGGCGCTGTCGAAGCTGATGATCCAGGCCGGGCTGAAGGCCCCGGTGCGGCCGCGCATCCGTGACGAGCTCTGGGTGAAGCTCTGGGGGAACCTCGCCTTCAACCCGCTGTCGGCGCTGACGGGAGCGACGCTCGACCGGCTGGCGGGCGCGGGCGAGCTGCGAGCCGTGGCCCGCACCATGATGGTCGAGGCGCAGGCGGTGGCCGAGGCGCTGGGAGTCCGCTTCCTCATAGACATCGATCAGCGCATCGCGGGCGCGGCGGAGGTCGGCGCGCACAAGACGTCCATGCTGCAGGACCTGGAGCGAGGGCGGCCGATGGAGATCGACGCGCTGCTCGGCGCGGTGGTCGAGCTCGGGCAGCTCGTGGGCCGACCGATGCCCGCCTGTGAGCTGGTCCTGGCGCTGGTGCGCGAGCGCGCGCGACAGGCGGGGTGCTACCCGAGCGGGTGACTCCCGTCACTACTGCTTCTTCCCGGCCCGAGCGTCCTCTCGCGCCTGCCTGGCGGCGGCGGCCCGCTCGACCTGGGCCTGCTTCTTCTTCAGCGTGGAGAGCAGCCCGTTGAAGCCCTGGGTGGCGACGAGCTGTCGGAACTGCGTCCGATAGTCCTCGAGCAGCGACACCTGGTTCGTCACGATGTCGTAGATGCGCCAGCCGCCCGCCTTCCGGGTCGACTTGTAGAGCCTGTAGTCGATGGGCACCCGGGTTCCCTGCACCACGACGACGGTGCTGACCCGGGCCTCCCCCTCCTCGAGGAGCTCCTGGCCATACTGCACCTCGGCCTCACCGAGCCCCAGGGTCCGCTCGGCGTAGAAGGCGCGCAGCATGCCGCGCATCGCTCGGGTGAAGGCCTTTCGCTGGGCGGGGGTGATCGTCTCCCACGTCTCGCCCAGGGCCCGCCTGGCCAGCTCCTCGAAGTCGACGAACTTGTCGACGGCGGCGGAGAGCTGGTCCACGGTGGCCCCGGGCGCGCGGGCGGTGGCCTGGACATCCTCGTAGCCGGAACGGACGACCTCCAGCGGGCCCGGCGCGGCGGCGAGCAGGGTGACGGCGACGAGCGACGCGATCATCGGCCTTCGAGCCTCCTTACGGCGCTACGCGGTTCACGAGCTGCTCGGAGACATCCCACAGCCGCTCGCGGGCGGCCGCATCCAGCGCCTGGCGGTTCACCTTCCGCTCCTTGCGCCGGATGAAGTACTTGCCCGTCACGCCCTCCACCTCGGGGCTGGAGGCCAGCCACACCGGAGTGTCGGCTCCCTGCTCCGGCCTCAGCGTGAACGGGCGGAGCAGCGGGCCGATGAGCTTCCCCATGAGGCCAAGGTTCCCCTGGCCGAAGTTGGTGAGCACCATGCCCGGGTGCACGCAGGTGGCGGTGACGTTGCGGCCCTGGAGCCTCCTGGCCAGCTCGAGCGTGAACATGACGTTGGCCAGCTTGGAGCGGCTGTAGGCCCGCATCCCGGTGTAGCTCCGCTCCGTCATCAAGTCGTCGAAGTCGATGCGGGCCATGGAGTGCACGGCCGAGGCGAGGTTCACCACGCGGGAGGGAGCGCCGCGGCCCAGCAGCTCCAGCAGGTCTCGCGTGAGCGCGAAGTACGCCAGGTGGTTGAGGGCGAACGTCCGCTCGTACCCCTCCGACGTCAGCTGTCGCTGGCCGAAGAGGGCCCCCGCGTTGTTGAGCAGCACGTCCAGCCGGGAGTAGCGGCTCGAGTACTCCCGAGCCACCCGGCGCACCTCCTCGAGGAGCGCCAGGTCCCCCACGATGGCCTCCACCTCCGGGTTGCCGCTCTGCTGCCGGAGCGCCTGTACCGTCTCCTGGGTCCGCGCCGGATCCCTCCCGACGATGACCACGCTCGCTCCGGCCTTCGCCAGCTCCAGCGCCGCGACCCGGCCGATGCCTTGCGTCGCTCCGGTAACGAGGCACCGCTTGCCCTTCATGTCCGCCATCGGCTCTTTCCCCCCACGTGTCGCCGGCATGCTGCCCGAGGCCCGGTGCGTCCGCCACGAGCAGCACTGCCCGTGGAGGACGCCCGGCCTGGAGTTACTGGCAGATGCCCTGGTCGGGCAGGGGGTTGATGTGGCCCTCGGCGTTGCCGGTGAGCGACACGGCGTAGATGCCGCCGTCCCAGCTGCCGTTGTTGAAGGTGATGTTGGCGTAGGGGGCGAGCACCGTGCCCGGGAAGCCGATGCCGTGGGCGTTGATGGTGGTGGCGTCCGGGAAGTTGAAGAGCACGGTGCGCTGGTCGAGCCCGCCGCTGAACGCGAAGCCGATGCCGTTGATCGTCGCCGAGGTGCCTCGGATGTTGATGATCGCCAGCGAGTTGGGCGGCGCGGAGGTGGACAGCGTGGTGGCGCCGACGAAGTCGCTGGCGTTCACGTTGAACACGTTCACGGTCGGGTGCGTGCCCTTCAGGATGATGCCGCCCCAGGACTCGCGCGTCGTGGTGCCGTTGATGGCCATCCCCGCCAGCTGCGAGGTGAGGGTCCGCAGCTCGGAGAAGCGGGAGGCGAAGTTGATGGGAGTGCCCTTGGTGAGGGTGCCTCGGTGGAAGACCACGTCCGCGTCGGCGCTGTAGGTGCCCCCGTACCAGGTGTCGCCCCAGACGCCGCCGTGGTTGAGCGTGAGGTTGCCACCCACCACCAGGACCTGGGAGGTGTTGGTCTCGTGCAGGCCCGCGCCGACGGTGAAGCGGTCGAGGAAGAGGTTGCCGGCGACGGCCACCTTGCCCTGCACGTCGTGGCCGCCGTTGTAGTCCCCGAGCAGGAAGAGGTTGAAGTCGTTCAGGCGGATCTGCGTGCCCTGCACCGTGATGGGACGCACGGCGGTGCTCGTGTGGCCCGCGTTGTCCGACACGGTATAGGTGATGGTGTACTGGCCGGCGCGCGTCTGATCGAGGTTGCTGGTGGTGATGATGCTCGAGGTCAGGTTGCCGGCGCAGAGGTCCGACGCCGTGGCGCCCGGATCCACGTAGGGCGAGCCGTTGCACGGCAGGACGGAGGGCCCGGGGAGGACCTGGATCTGCGGGGGCAGGGTGTCGCGCACGGCCACCGCGCGGCTGGCGCTGGCGCCATGGCCGGACGGGTCCGCCACCGAGTAGCTCACCGTGTAGTTGCCAGGCGTGCCCGAGCTGACGGAGCCGGTGGTGGTGACGGGCAGCGTCCCGGCGCAGACGTCGGTGGCCTTGGCGCCGGCATCGGAGTAGGGCGTGCCGCACTCGTGCTGGAGGCTGAGCGGGCCGTTGACGGTGAGGGTCGGCGGCAGCGTGTCCGCCACGCTCACCGTGCGGGAGACGGGAGGAGCGCTCCGGCCCGAGGGATCCGTGACGTTGTAGGTGAGGGTGTAGCTGCCCGGGGCGCCGGCGCTCACGGAGCCGGTGCGGGTGATGCGGCTGGTGATGTCTCCGAAGCAGGCGTCGTTGGCCGTGGCCCAGGGGTCGGTGTAGGGCGAGCCGCACTCCAGCGACTGGGTGGCCGGGCCGAGCAGCGTCAGCGTGGGCGGCAGCGTGTCGTTCACCGTCACCGTGCGAGCGCCATACAGCGTGGCCTTGTTCCCGGACGGATCCGTCGCGGTGTAGGTGACGAGGTAGCTGCCCGGCGCGTTCGGGTTGGCCGTGGTGGAGGTGACAGTGGAGACGGGGCCGGCGCAGGCGTCCGTCGCCGTGGCGCCCGGATCCATGTACGTGCTGCCGCACTCCACGGTCTGGTTCGGCGAGCCGTTCATGGAGATGATCGGGGGTAGCGTGTCACGCACGTTGACGGTGCGAGCCACCTCGGGGGCGGCGTTGTTGCTGGGGTCCTTCACGTTGTAGCGGAGCGTGTAGGGGCCGAGCACCAGGGTGTTCACCGTGCCGGTCTTCACGATCTGGCTCGTCAGGTTGCCGGCGCACTGATCGATGGCCGTGGCGCCCGGGTCGTTGAACGCCGAGGCGCACTCCTGGGGCATGGTGGCCGAGCCGTTGAGCGTCAGCGTCGGCCCCAGGGTGTCGGCCACGGTGACGGTGCGGTTGGGCGAGGTGCCCACGTTGCCGGACGGATCCGTCGCCTTGTAGTTGATGGTGTAGCTGCCCGTCGCGCCCATGTTGAGGGTGCTGACGTTGACGACGGCGGTCAGCGTGCCGGCGCACTGGTCGGTGGCCGTGGCGCCCGGGTCCGCGTAGGTGCCGCCGCACTCCGCCGTCTGGCTGGTGGGCGTGTTGAGCGTCACGGTGGGCGCCTGCCGGTCGCGGATGAAGACGGCGCGCGTCACCTCCTGGGCGGACAGGCCGGCCGCGTCCTTCACGTTGTAGCGGAGCACGTAGTCGCCCACGGTCTCGGTGTTCACCGTGCCGGTGCGGACGATCTTGCTGGTCAGCACGCCGTCGCACTGGTCGTTGGCGGTGGCCCCCTGGTCCATGTAGTTGTAGCCGCACTCGCGCGTCACATCGGTACCGATGCGGGTGATGACGGGCGCCAGCGTGTCGCTCACCGTCACCGAGCGCGTCGCGACCGCCGAGGTGTTCCCGGCCGAGTCCGCGGCCTGATAGCTCAGCGAGTAGGTGCTCGGGGCTCCCATGCTCACCGAGCCGGTGCGCGTGACGCTGCTCTGCGGCAGGGTCCCCTCGCACGCGTCGATGGCGCTGTAGCCCGGGTCGGCGTACGTGCCGTTCTTGATGCACTCCAGCGACTGGCTCAGCGGGGCGGTCAGCGTCACCGTCGGCGCCAGGGTGTCGCTCACGGTGACGGTGCGGTTGGGCGAGGTGCCCACGTTGCCGGACGGATCCGTCGCCTTGTAGTTGATGGTGTAGCTGCCCGGCGTGCTCGTGTTGACGGTGTTGGTGTTGACGACGGCGGTCAGCGTGCCGACGCACTGGTCATAGGCCGTGGCGCCCGGGTCCACATACGTGCCGGCGCACTCCACCGTCTGGGTGGTGGGCGTGTTGGGCGTCACGGTGGGGGCCTGCCGGTCGCGGATGAAGATGGTGCGCGTCACCTCCTGGGCGGAGCGACCGGCCGCGTCCTTCACGTTGTAGCGGAGCACGTAGTCGCCCACCGCCTCGGTGTTCACCGTGCCGGTGCGGACGATCTTGCTGGTCAGCACGCCATCGCACTGGTCGTTGGCGGTGGCCCCCTGGTCCATGTAGTTGTAGCCGCACTCGCGCGTCACATCGGTACCGATACGGGTGATGACGGGCGCCAGCGTGTCGCTCACCGTCACCGAGCGCGTCGCGACCGCCGAGGTGTTCCCGGCCGAGTCCGCGGCCTGATAGCTCAGCGAGTAGGTGCTCGGGGCTCCCATGCTCACCGAGCCGGTGCGCGTGACGCTGCTCTGCGGCAGGGTCCCCTCGCACGCGTCGATGGCGCTGTAGCCCGGGTCGGCGTACGTGCCGTTCTTGATGCACTCCAGCGACTGGCTCAGCGGGGCGGTCAGCGTCACCGTCGGCGGCCCCTTGTCCGTCACCGTCACCACGCCGGTGCACGCGGCCGAGTGGTTCGCCCGGTCCGTGCACGTCAGCGTCACGGTGGTGGAGCCGATGCCGTACGGGCCGGCCGGGCTCTGCGTGCAGCCCACCAGATCGTTGTCCACGTCGAACGAGCCGTTGTTGATGTCGGCGGCCATGCCGCAGGTGTTCGTCGCCTGCACCGTCACGTCCCGGCAGAGCGCGGTCGGCGGACGGTTCTGGGGGATGTTGGGGAGCTTGCAGAACGAGGTGCACGTGCCGATGGAGCCGGAGGAGTCACGGGTGCGGCCGTTGTCGATGCCGTTGTCGCACTCCTCGCCGAAGTCCGAGTCCACATGGCCATCGCCGCACCACTGGAGGTGGCACGTCCACGAGCAGGTCTGCCCGGGCAGCTGCCCGCCGGTGGCGGGGCTGCCGTTGATGCCGTCGCCCAGGTCGCACTCCTCGTTCCCCGAGGACTCGGGGATGCCGCAGCCGGCGCCCAGCGGCATCGCCCCGCGCACGAGCAGGTAGGGCGTGCCCGTGAAGGGGGTCGCGAAGCCAGGGTCGTAGGTGAAGTCGGTATAGGTCTTCTGTCCGGGCAGGGGCGCTCCGGAGGAGTCGATCGCGAGCGCCGTGAACGAGAAGGTGCGGTCCGGGTAGTAGGTGAACACCGAGCGCGCCGCGCAGCCGTCCAGGCCCGGGAGCATCCCATCCATCATGTCCCGGGAGATGAGATCATTGTGCATCTGGAAGATGTGTCCGTAGTCGGCGCAGACCGGCAGGCCCTGCACCCGGAAGTCGCCGAACGGCTCGAGCAGCGTCACCTGGGTGTTGGCCGGGGCGCTCTGGTAGGCGCAGCCCAGCGAGAGGTACATGCCGGTCGTGTACTGCACCGAGTTGAGGACGAAGCGGATGGCGCTCTCCACCAGCAGCTCGGTGCCGTTGGAGGATGCGTCCGTGGAGAGCAGGGCGACGTCTCCATCGACGATGGCGCCCCAGGTGTCGCGGTTGTCGATGGCGGCCTGGAACGCGGCGGTGCCGCTCTGGCACGCCGCGTCGCCGATGATGATGGCCCGGTAGGACATGAACTGCTCGGCCGTCAGCGTGCTCCACTTCTCGGGCGTGACGATCTCGGGCTCGATGCCGGCGTAGGTCCGCACCGCCTGGGCCTCGCGGCTGGTGGCGCCGGTGACGCTGCTGCCGAGGATCAGCACCTTGTTGGTGCTGCGCACCTCCTGGCGCGTGGTGTGGGGGGCGCTCGGAGTCGGCTCCGGCAGGGATGGGCTCGGGCTCTCACCACAGGAAACCGCGCTCAGCGCAGCTACCAGCAGGAGGGCTCTTGCTACGGCTCGCAGTGTCATTGGGGGTCCCCCTCGATGGGCTGCGCGGCGCAGTCACATCCGAGAACAGCTCCACACTGGGGTCCCAGGTAATCCTCGAGACAGCCGGGGATCCGCGTCCAGTGAGAGTTGTCGAAAAGCGTTGCTCGCACGGTGAAAAACGGCAAGCCGAAAAGAAAAGAAACTCGGGTGGTGGGGCGAGGGCCTACCCCCACGCGAGCCATCCGCGTGAATCATTCCGTGACGTCTGGATCAGGACGCTCGGGGCGGGGCTGGGTTGATCTCCCGAGCGAGAGCTGATCCGCGCACTTCTAGGGCTTGTAGACCTGGATGCGGGCCTCGGGGACGCGCCGGGCCAGGTGCTCCATGTGGCGAGCCACCTCGGTGAGGACGCGGGCCTTGTCGAGGGTGAGGAGCTGGCGGTCGCGCATGAGGATGCGGCCGTCGACCATGACGGTCTGCACGTCGCTGGCGCGGGCGCTGTACACGAGGCCTGCGGCGAGGTTGTGGGGCGGCTGCCAGTGGGCGCCGCGGGTGTCCACGAGGATGATGTCGGCGAGGAAGCCGGGGGCGAGCTGGCCGAGCCGATCCGCCATGCCGAGCACGGCGGCGCTGCCGCGCGTGGCGATGTCGAGCGCCTCGGGGATGGGGAGCACCTCGGGGTCGCTCGCGTCGTGCTTCTGCATCATGGCCATGAGGCGCAGGCTCTCGAGGATGTCGAGCGTGTTGTTGCTGACGGCGCCATCGGTGGCCAGGCCCACGGGGATGCCGACGCGGCGCAGCGCGGGGATGGGGGTGAGGCCCATGGCGAGCTTGAGGTACGTCTTGGGGGCGTGGGCGATGCCCACGTGGTCTCGGTAGCGGGCCAGACGGGCGGTGTCCTCGGGGAGCAGGCCGCAGCCATGGGCGATGATGACGGGGACGCTGAGCACGCCCGTGTCGTCGAGGACCTGGATGGGCGTCATCTCGCGGCGCTCGAGGCTGGCGCGGGTCTGGTTCATGTCCTCGGCGGCGTGGATGTGGATGCCGACGCCCAGTCGCTTCGCGTGCTCGACGGAGGCGCGCAGGAAGCCGTCGTCACAGGTGTAGGGGGCGTGGGGCGCCATGCAGGTGGTGATGCGGCCGTCGGCGCCGCCCTTCCAGCGCTGGACGAACTCGGCGGTCTCGTCGAGCACCTTGCGGCCGCGGCTGGCGAAGACGGCCCAGCCGAGGTGGGCGCGGGTGCCGGCCTGCTCGACGGCGCGGGCCACCTGATCCATGAAGAAGTAGTGGTCGGCGACGGTGGTGACGCCGCCCTCGATCATCTCGATGAGGCCCAGCTGCATGCCCCAGTACACGGCCTCCTCGGAGAGGTTGCTCTCGAGGGGCCAGATGAACTCGTTGAACCAGCGCTCGATGGGGACGTCCTCGGCGAGGCCGCGGAAGAGCACCATGGGGACATGGGAGTGGGTGTTGATGAGCCCGGGCATGGCGAGCTGCTCGTGGCATTCGATGACGGTGACGTCGGGCTCGGGAGGCTGGCCGGTGGGGCGGATGGCGGAGATGCGGTTGCCCTGGACGAGGATGTCCTGGTTGCGCGCGATGGTGGGCACGCCGCGCTCACCGGGCACGAGCGCGTGACAGTTGCGGAAGAGGGTGTTCGTCATCGAGGGCTCGTGGCTGGAGGGAGCGGCTGGCGTGAAGGAGAGGAGGCTGCACTCGAGGCGACTGCTCGTGTACACGTAGCAGAGACGCGCCCTTGGCTACACCCCCTGCCTTGACCTGAAGCGCCCACGCTTGATTGAAAGGACGCGGCCATGCCTCACCGAACGTGCAGCGTCCTCCTGCTCCTGCTCTCAGCCTGCGCCACGATGGCTCCGAGTCCGGGAGAGCCGGAGGTTCCGAGCCCGAAACTCGCCAATCTTCAGCGTGCGGCACTGTACCCCTGGACGGATGAGGGGCAGTGCGTGGTGCGCGAAGCCTCCAACGAATGGCCCGTCCTGGCGGAGCGGTGCTTTCACGCGCTCGAGCGCGACAGGGTGAGGTTCCGGGATGTCTCCGGGAGATGCGCTGTCGCCTCTGCGCCTGCGGCAGCGGTTGCCGTGCCCATGGCCGTAGCGCTCTGCGTCTTTGCGTCGCCGGTAGTCGTCACTGGAGCAGTGATTGTGATTGGAACCGTGGTGGTGGCGGTTGTCATCAAAGAAGGGCTGGATGCTCATGAGCGGAACGCATCCCGTGAGCGCGCGAAGCGCACGGCTCAGACACGACCATCCAGTGAGCAGGAACCGGTAGCGAACAGAGAGCCAACGCCGAGGGGCTTGGGTCGGGACTGGCTCCCACCCGCAACATCCGACCCCTCGGAACGCCCGGAGTGTGAGCCCATCCCGGTGCGGCACGCGGGCGAAGATGTCCCGCATAACGAGTGCGCCGATAGGTTTCCGCCCAATCGTTATCCCGGCATGGATGTACTCGTGGGCGATGAGCGCTTCGATGCGCTGCAGGTCGGCGTGCGCGTGCTGTGGGAGATCAAGACCCATCAATTCGACACATACAATGACTTCATCCGGGATCGAGAGATTGAAAAGGAAATTGTGCAACTACATGAAGAGCGCAATGCCGCGATTGCCTGTGGATACGACTTCGTCGTTGGCGTGAGCACCGAAGCGCACAGGCAAGCACTGCTCGATAGAGATCCCGAATTCAACATCGTCGTCACGGGGTGCCCACGATGACCGCTCGAAAGCGGCTCATTCTCATCACTCATGGGCCTGCGCTCGTGGATGACGGAGGTCGCGCACTCGCTGTTGTCCAGGGAATGGAGCGGGCGCTCCCCGGCTTGCGCCTGGAGTGGAGAGTTACC
The DNA here is from genome assembly GCF_020103725.1 of Hyalangium gracile. NCBI lineage: Bacteria > Pseudomonadati > Myxococcota > Myxococcia > Myxococcales > Archangiaceae > Hyalangium > Hyalangium gracile. The sequence continues at coordinate 40,686 of NZ_JAHXBG010000020.1, forward strand.
GAGGGGCGACAGCTTGCCGCGGTGCCACAACGCGACGAATGGCTCGCTGGAGCAACCAGGGACGGCGAGTTCCCTTTCCTGTGCAACGGGGACGAGAGTTACCCGGTGACGATCTCTGGTCTGCAAAAACCGGCAGGCCTCAGCCCGGGCGGCCAGCCCCTGTTTGAAGTGCATGCAAAGCTGCCACTGGACGCAGCAGGGATCGCTGCTGCGGCGAATGCTCTGGAGGCCGTGGCGGAGGGCGCACGCGCGTACTGGGGGCATGCGTCACCGGAGGGCTATGGTTCAGAGGTTTCAGGGCAGATGCGCCGCTCTGCTCATGGGCCGGAGCGTTCACCCCGTGGGCTTCCCATGCTCAATTTGTCACGGCATATCCCTTCACCTGAGATTCCGCACTACCTCGGGTGGCTGAACTACTGGTCTGCCGCTGCCGCGAAGGCCATCGGATTCCCGGATCCTGCTCGGGATGCGGAGTTACTCACACGAGCGCGGCGCACGGCATCGGGCGGGTGGAGCGTGCAGCTCACGGATGCGCCGCTCGATTACGACAACCCCGCCCACCTGGACGCGCTCCTGCGGGCCTACGAGCGCTTCCCGGCGATCGGCGGGCGCGCGGCACAGTGACCGATCTGCTCGGGTCTCGCTTGGCTGGCCGGGAGTGATCTCGCGATCGAGCAGACGATTTGGCGTGCGGCGACCTTCATGCAGGGAGACCTCGAAGCGGTCACGGCTATCCAAAGGGTGGGCCGGAAGTAGTGGGGCGCCCTGAAGTGCCCCTGACGGGATTCGAACCCGTGGAGGAGGGGTGTCCTAAACCCGCGACGGCATACGCCTTTCGAGGAATCGCGAGTGAATCCGGCCACTTCGAATCCTCGGGCCCGTCCTCGCCAGTCTCACCTGTCCCTCCGAGTCCCCTCCAATCCTGGAGACATTTTGGAGGACGTGGGCCCTGGGGACCTGGAATGTGGCGTGCTGGCGCATGGCTTCGCGCGGGTGCGCTGCGAGAGTTGCAAGGACGAGCTTCTCGCCGCGCAGCAGAGAGCACGAGGACAGGGCCTCGGCAGGGGGCAGGTCGGGGCGGTGTCATTCGTCCCGTTCTTCGGCTATACGCGGGTGAAAACGGCGGAGCGATCCGCGATCCTCGTTTGGGACGGCCGAGAAATCCCTCGCCGAAAGGTCAGGTGTGGGATGCCACTCTTCGACAATGGCGCCTTCGACGGTGATCTCGCCGAGCTGATCCAGCGCTGCATGCAGTTCGTGCCTGCTCCGGAGCGGCTCGCCGAAGCAGACCAGTGGCTGGCGAGTCTGGAGGAGGACGGCCGGCTTCTCCCGGTGCGCAAGTTCGCCGGACGCCCCACACGCGGCGAGCTCTTTGCGGTCGGCCGTCGCCGCTTCGTCCCGATCGACAACGAGACCCTCGTGCACCTCTACCGGGAACTGCTGGAAGGGGGCGTGCCGGAGGGGGACTTCGAGGACCTGTACCGACGCGGTGCGCTTACCGTCTCGTGGAAGCTGGACACTGAGACATCCGCCCTGGGAAGCCAGATTCGAAAGGGGCAGGTCGCAGCGCCCTTCCGGGATGAAGGGCTCAAACTCGCGCACCTCATCGACGCTGCGCGGGGACTCGCGGGCGAAACCGAACCAGATCTGGTCCAGCGCTTTCGATTGACCCTGAACCCGCTCAACTGCATCCCGTTTCCAAGCCCGAAGCGATACCGGTTCGAGCCTATGCGCGGCTACTTCGATCCGGGAGAGGCGCCGCACATCCAGGCGCTGCTGGCAGCCGCGCTCGCCGAGTATGCCGGGGCACCGTTCCTAGCGTATCGTGCTCGGGTTGGAGGGAATCGCGAGCCGTTGCCGAGCCGGTGGAGAGAGTTGGCGCGCGACATCCGCGTCCGGTTCACGTTGCGTCAGAGTCAGCAGGCTCGACCGATATTCGCCAAGGCCTCCGCACAAACGGGGCGTCTCGAGCGGGACTCGTGGGGGGTGATCGATTCGGACGTGGACGCGATCACGCCCCGCGGGAGCCCTCTACGCTTCGCGAACATGGCCGCACTGATGGATGCGCTCCGCGAGTGGCGGCATGAGTGTCCGAATGCCGAGCGCCTCCACGGACACCGTACGTTCTTGAAAATGAACCGCCGGACAGGAAGACAAACGATTAGCTCCAGTGATCCGAAAGCGTACGTCTACTTCCACATCACGCCGAAATGCGTGCTGGGCGCTTGTGACCATGTGCTTCGCGAGTGGCACTTGAACGGAGATACCAGCGTGAGCGCGATCGACGAGCTGATCGGTCTGTACGAAGCGCAGGACCAATTTGACGCAATCTTCATGTTCGAAGCAGTGAAGACGCAGGACAAGCTGATGTTGCAAGGGAACGAGAGATCGAACGGGCTCTACTGTTATGGCTGAGCGCCAGCGCTCCGGTAGCATGGAGATCACGACGGCACGATCACAATAGGTCGTCGCTTCTCATCTGGCGTCCGTGGAAGCGGACATCGCGGTGCTTCTCAAGAGACTCATAGGGCGGGTCGGTGATCGCGAGGTACACCGACCCGGACGGGATCTCGCCAAGCCACTTGATGGCGTCGAGCTGCGCGAGGCGGAATCCGATGAGCTTCAGGGCAGTGTCAGGTTCGCTCCAGGAGAATGCTATTGTACGCTCCGCAGAGTGGGCAGCGCATATGGCGCTCGACCTTCTTGTCACCGAGGGCCTGGTCCATGACCTCCAGTGGAGCCCGCTGGCAGGCGGGGCACATGACCACCACCTTGGGTTCCTTGGCCAGGATGATCCCTGCCTCTACCCACCGCCGCGTCTCGTCCTTCACCGTCTCCCCCCTTCCAAGACTGCCTGGAAGGCTCGGTCCGCGAATCTCCTGGCAGCCTGAGTTTCGCTGTGAACCGTAGCCATCGTAGCCCCCTCGGCTCGAACGACACTCGTCGTCAGCCGGTGAAGTTCATGTATACCCTCTGACCATGACTCCTCGCAGGCACGCTACGGGAGCGCGCCCCAGAGAGGATCATGCTCCGTGTCCCATCCTCCATTCCTCAACCTGAGGGTGAAACTGCCCCGCCTCTCTCCACAGTGCACCGTGGTCCGGAAAATCTCCGCTCTCAGGCGGGATAGGGATCGAGGAGAAGGCTTCGTCCCCGTATCTGTCATGGTGCGGGCGAGGCGTGATCAGTCGGGCGGGAAGGGGGTGAACGCCATGCTGAGCGCCGTGAGGAAGCTGCTGGCCTCGACACTCACGCGGAGGATGACGGCGGGAGGAGGCCCGTTGCGGATGCTGCGGGGCTCCTCATGTCCTTGGAGAAGACCCGCTGCTAAGGATCCGAGGTCGGCCGGCGCTGGGTTGGGAACACAGGGACGTAGCACCTGCCTTTGTACACGTAACCCTCATCGCGGCAGGTATCGAGATCTGTGTTCACGTCCAACCAGCACCCTCCATTTATCGCGACATGGATCCTTTGAGGGCAGCGACCGTCCCCGTCGGATCGGATCTGCCCTGGCAATGGTTTTTGGGGGAGATCCAAGGCGATCAAATGTCCGCTGAGGGGGATAGGGAGGCTCCCCCCGGGTGTCACGGTCGTGGTGTCTCCGATGCCAGCGGAGCCCGCGTCGCTCTGATGAGGGCTCTCTTCGAGCTGCGCCACGACAGGCTCCTCCAGCCGGCGAGGAGTCTCGCCCCAGCGGATGCACAGCAGCACCGTCAGCACTAGAGGGATCGCTACCAGCAAGGGTCGCAGCCGAGAGGTCCACTCTCCGGACTCGACGCGCTCGGGACTGTCGTGGCGGTGAGCACCTCGGCTTCCCGGTGCTCGGATGCGACTCCTCCGTCGCCGCTTCGTGGGTCGCAGCCGCGCCTTGTTGCCCAGGAGCTTCAAACGCAGAGCATGGCCCAACAGCGCCGCGAAGGGTGTCTCCTCGTGACGCTCATCGGAGGGCGACTGCGCATCCTCGGTGAAGAGAGGCTGATCCGCCTTCGGACCCACGCGCTCCACGACCTCTTCGAGGGCCTCGGCCAGCTCTCGCGCCGTGCCCCGCGCCTCGGGAGCCAGGGAGAGCATGCGGAGGATCAGCGCGCTGAGCCGCGGCTCCACACGTGGATTGAGCTCCAGCGGAGGACGATACTCCGCTTCCTCCAGGTCCCACCTGCCCGCCTCGTCCTGTCTCGGCTCCGCGGGTGGAAGGTACTCGCGGGTGACGAGCCGGTAGGCCGTGACCCCCAGCGCGAACACGTCATCCGCCGGCCCGGGAGCGTAGGCCACCGGAGGGAACTGACGAGGCTGCAGGGAGAACCGCCACGCCTCCGGTGAGCGGTACGCCGGTGTCCCGGGAGGAAATGGAGGCGGCGTCAGCGGACGAGCGTCCGGGTAGTGTCCCGAGCCAAAGTCCATGAGCAGGGCGCGCTGGTCCGCGAGCCGCACCAGCACGTTGTCTCCCTTGACGTCTCGGTGCACGCCCACCGCGTGGACGGCGGCGAGCGCCCCCGCAAGCTGTGCCAGGAGCCGAGCCACCTGGCGCGAGGAGGCAGCGTGCCGGCGTGCCCAGCCGTACAGGGGCTCGCCCTCCACCCAATCCATGACGAGGTAGGGGTACACGCTCCCCATCGGCTGCCGCCAGTGCCCCTCGTCCAGAAGCCGCGGCACGCTCGGATGGTGGAGGCGGGAGAGCAGCTCCGCCTCGCGCTCGAAGCGGGGATCCTCGGCGTACATGCCCAGCTTGAGCGCCACCGGGCCTTGTGCCTCCGTGCCCACCTGCTCGGCGCGATAGACGGCCCCGTAGGTCCCCAGCCCCGACATGTGCAGCACACGCCACGGTCCTATCTCGGTTCCGGGAGGAAGACTGGCTGGATGCAGGTGGGGTGCGTGAACCCTCTCCATGAAGCACCTCGTGAGTGGAGCCCGCGGCGAGCGCCGCCGGTGCCAGCCTACTCCACACGTAGGCGAACACGAGAGTCATCTGAAAGGTTGGGTTCCGAATCCCGGGGACTCACGGGCCGGCGTCGGGAGACGCCAGGGGCAGCTCGACCGTGAACGTCGCCCCCTGGCCCTGTGTGCTCTCCACCCGGACGGTGCCGCCGAGCGCCTCGACTATCTGCCGGGTGATGTAGAGCCCCAGCCCCAGCCCGCCGTAGTGCCGCTCGGACACGGCGCGCTCGAAGCGCCCGAAGATGCGAGACAGCGCCTCGGGCGCGATGCCGATGCCCTCGTCCCTCACCGTCAGCCGCGCATGCGTGCTGTCCACGCCCGCCCCCAGGAACACGCGCCCTCCCGCCCCGTACTTGATGGCGTTGCTCAGCAGGTTGGTGACGACCTGCTCCAGCCGGAGCCGATCCCAGCGGCCGATGATCGGGCCCTCCGCGTCGATGTGGAGCGGCGAGTGGGCCTGGGCCGCCTGCGCCTCGAACCGGAGCGCCACCTCGCGCACCACCGAGGCCAGGTCCACCTCCTCCCACGTCACGTGCAGGCTCCCCGCAGTGATGCGCGAGATGTCCAGCAGCTCGTTGATGAGCACCCCCAGCTTCCCGACGACCCGCTCCACCTCCTCCAGCCGCGAGCGGAGCTTCTCGGGCGTCACGCTCGGCCCCATCCCGCTCGCCGCGCGCAGCAGCGACTGCACGTGCAGCTTGAGCGAGGTGGTCGGGGTGCGCAGCTCGTGGGCCGCCACCTGCAGGAACTCGTCTCGCAGGCTGATCGCCAGCTGGGCCTGCCGGTACAGCAGCGAGTTGTCCAACGCCACGGCGGCCTGTGCCGCCAGCCCCTCCACCAGCTGCTCGTGCTCCCGCCGGAAGCGCCCCGGCTCCGGGTGCCCGAAGAACAGTCCCCCCAGCACCACTCCGGAGCGGCTCTTCACCGGCACGGCCAGATAGCTCCTCACCGGCAGGTGCCCCTCCGGCATCCCTTGATAGGGCGGATTGGCGCCGTAGTCCGGAGACTGAGTCACATCGTCCAGCCGCACCGTCGCCGTGCCCTCGAACGTGGGGCGGAAGATGCGCGTCTTGCGCGGCATGGGGAACCGCTCGAACGCCTCGCGGGGCGCTCCCGACAGCGTGTACAGCAGGTAGGACTCGCCCTTGTCGTTGGTGAAGTTGTGGAAGAAGGCCCCGAAGGACGCGCCCGTCAGCCCGGTCGCCTCGTCCGTCACGCGCTGGACGAGCTTGTCCCGGTCCAGCTCCGAGGCGAACGCCAGGCCCAGCCGGGAGAACGTCTCCGCCGTGCGCTTCTCCTTCTCCGCGCGCAGCACGGCCTGCTGCGCCTCGTGGAAGAGCCGGCGCGTCTCCATGGCGCCCGCCACGCGCCGGGCCAGCTCCTCGGCCATGCCTGGCGCGTCCTCGTCGAAGCGCTGGCGGGGCGAGCAGACGCCCAGGAGCATGAGGCCCAGCTTCCGGTCCTGGCCGTGGAGCGGCGCCAGGATGACGCCGTGCACGGTGAGCGCCTCGAGCGGCAGCAGGTGCTCGGCGGCCTGGGAGAGCTGCTCTCGCGTGAAGAGGGCCGCCTTGCCGCTGTCCAGCACGCGGTGCACGGGGCTCTGGGCGTCGCGTCGGGGCGGAACGCGCAGGCCCTTCCGGAGCAGCGGGGCCTGCAGCGCATCCCGGTGAGCCACCGCCACCCGGCTCAGCGAGCCGTCCTCCCGCAGCAGGTCCACCACGCAGAGCTCCGCGAAGGACTCCGTGGCGAACAGGGCCACCTGCTGGAGGAGCCCCTCGAGCTCGTCCGTGCTCTCCACGAGCAGGCGGCTCGCGTCCGCCAGCAAGCGCAGCTTCTGCTCGGCCTTCTTGCGCGCGGTGATGTTCTTGCTCACCCCGATGAAGCCGATCGCCTGGCCGCTGTCGTCGTGCATCTGGCGCGTGGTGATGTCCACCCAGATGTCGGTGCCATCCTTGCGGCGTCCCCGCCACTCGCCGACGTAGTCCTGGCCGTCGGTGATGCGGGCCAGGTCCTTCGCCAGGATCGAGATGTCCTGGTCCGGGTAGAGCATGGCCGGTGTCTGGCCCAGCATCTCCTCGGCCGAGTACCCGAAGAGCGCCTCCGCGCCCTGGCTCCAGTGCACGATGTGGCCGGAGAAGTCCGTGACGATGATGCTGTCCTGCACGCTGTGCAGGATGGTGTCCTGGAAGAGGAGCCGCTCCTCGGCGCGCATGCGGGCCGCATGCAGGCTCACGAAGACGGACAGCTTGGTGCGGAGGATGTCCGTGTCGAGCGGTGGGGCGATGACGTCCACCGCGCCCAGGGCATGGGCCTGGCGGACCTGCGCGAACTCCAGGGCCGCGTCGCTGAGGATGAGCAGGGGAGGGTAGGCGCCGCGCATGCGCCGCTGGATGAGCCGCGCCTGCTCGAGGCCCTCCGAGCCCAGCGCTCGCACGCGCAGGAGCACGGCGGCGAGCTCCCGAGGGCGCAGTGGCTGGAGCGCCTCCTCGCTGGGAGCCGCCTTCACCAGTCGCTGGCCCAGGGGCACGAGGCCCTGCTCGAGCGCCTCGAGGCTGGCCAGGTCGTCCCCCACCAGGAGGATGGTGCCTACCCTCGACTTTGCCACCGCTCTGCTCCTCGCCTCGACATGGAGTCGGCTACCTGGGCTCGTCGGCGACCGGGCCCACCACGCCAGGAACCACCCACTGCATCTGGTTGAGCTCCTGCACCGTCATCGTCTTGTCCGCGGGCAGGCGCGTCACGCCGTGGCGATCCTGCAGCGGCCCGGTGAACGGATCGAACGTGGGCTTGCTCGAGGACATGTCCTTGAGCAGCTCCATCACCCGGTCGTACACGGACACCTGCTTGCCCCCCACCGTCATCTGCGCCTTCTTCAGCGCCTCGACGTACTTGGGGTTGATGGGCATGCCGGGCTGGCCGCCCATCTCCACCGCGCCCTCGCGCAGCAGCCACCAGTAGTCCACGTCCCGCAGCTTGCCCGGAGCGTAGGTGCCGTCGCGCACCTTGCTCAGGAAGTCGATGTAGATCTTCTCCCAGTGCACCAGCTGTCCGGACACCACGAAGTCCGGCGCGAAGCGGTGCATGGGCGAGTAGTGCGCGAAGCTGGGCACCTTCCGGCGGCCCGCCACCTGCACCACCGTGGCCGTGTCCTCGGTGAAGGCGAGCACGTCATTGCCCTCGGCGATGAGCGCCTCGGCCGCCTCGCGCGCCTTCACCGGGCTGACCCAGGCGTTGATCCACTTCACGTTCACCGTGGCGTTGGGCTTCACCGCCCGCACGCCCAGCGCGAACGCCGAGATGTGGCGCTTGAGCTCGGGGATGGGGAAGGCCGCCACGTAGCCCACCTTGCCCGAGGTGGTGAGCGCTCCGGCCATCAGGCCGTTGAGGTAGTAGACTTGATAGAAGTCGGCCATGAAGGTGGCCATGTTCGGCGCCCGCTTGAAGCCCGAGGTGTGGGCGAACACCACCTGGGGATACTTCTTCGCCGCCTCCAGCGTCTGATCCATGAAGCCGAAGCTGGTGGTGAAGACGACGTTGCAGCCGCCCTTCACCAGCCGGTCGATGACGGGCAGCGCCTGGCCCTCGGGCACGGCCTCCACGTACTGCGTCGTCAGCCCGGGCAGCGCCTTCTCGGTGAGCTTGCGTGCCTCGTCGTGGGCGTAGCTCCAGCCGATGTCTCCCACCGGCCCCACGTAGATGAAGCACGCCTTGAGCTTCGAGTCCGCGGCCCGCGCCGGGCCCGCAAGGGCCAGCGCCAGCAGTGCCAGCCACAACACCTGTGTCTTCATTCCGTGCTCCTCCTCATCGCTCGCCCCGGTGGTAGGGCCTGCCCAGCGCCGCGGGAGCCGAGCCCTGGGTGCGGCGCAGTCCCGCCAGGGCCAGTACCACGATGACCAGCAGATAGGGCATGGCGGCGAACAGCTCGGTGGGGATGTGACTCTGATCCTGCAGCCGGAACTGCAGGTAGTACAGAAGTCCGAAGAACACCGAGCCGAGCACCGCGCGCAGCGGGCTCCAGCCGACGAAGATGACCAGGGCCACGGCGATCCACCCCAGCCCCGCCGTCATCCCATCCGTCCACGCGGGGCGGTAGGCCAGGGACAGGAAGGCCCCGGCCAGCCCGGCGAGCGCCCCGCCGAAGGCCACCGCCCCGTAGCGCACCGCCACCACGTTCACGCCCAGCACGTCCGCCGCCGCCGGGTTCTCTCCCACCGAGCGCAGCACCAGCCCCGGCCGGGTGGCGTGCAGGAAGGCCCAGAGCAGCACGGCCAGCACGCCGGCCGCCACGGTGAAGGGCAGCTCGGGAGCGGGCTCGAAGAGGATGGCGCCCTCGTAGCGCTTGCCCAGCAGCCCCGCCACGCCCAGGCCCAGCATCGCCAGGGCCAGCCCGGACACGTAGGCGTTGGCGCGCAGGGTGAGGGTGACGAAGCCGTGCAGCAGCGCGGCCAGCGCTCCCACCGCCATGGCCAGGCCCACCGCCAGGCTCAGCGACTCGGCCTCCGAGGCCACCCCGAAGGCGGCCAGCGCCCCCACGGCCATCATCCCCTCCACGCCCAGGTTCACCACCCCGGCGCGCTCGTTGACGAGCACGCCCAGCGTGGCCAGCAGCAGCGGCGTCCCGAAGGAGAGGGCGCGCGCCAGCGCCTGGAGGAGCTCCTCGATCATGGCGACCACCTCACCCGGTAGCGCGCCAGGGACTCGCCGGCGATGAGGCACAGCAGCATGAGCCCGCTGAAGACGTCGATGACCCGGAAGGGCATGTTGAGGCTGATCTTCAGCAGGTCTCCTCCCGCGAGGATGACGCCCATCAGGGGCGCGGTGAGCAGCACCAGGGCCGGGTGGCCTCGGGCCAGCCACGCCACGATGATGGCGGTGAAGCCGTAGCCCAGGGAGAGCTGCGACGGGTCCAGCAGTCGGTGGTGGATGCCGGCCACCTCGCCCACGCCGGCCAGCCCGGCGGCTCCGCCCGACAGCAGCCCGGTGAGCAGCACCACCCGGGGAATGGGCATGCCGACGTAGCGCGCGGCACGGGGGCTGGCGCCCACCACGCGCAGCTCGTAGCCCAGCGGCGTCCGCGTGAGCAGCACCTGGAGCGCCACCGCCAGCACCGCGCCCAGCGCCAGCGTGGGCCAGTGCACCAGCGAGTCCCCCAGCAGCGGCAGCCAGGCCGGCGCGGGGAACTCGTCGGTATAGGTGTAGCCCTGCACCTGCTCGCCTCGCCACGGGCCGCTGACCAGGTAGAGGACGAGGGAGCCCGCCACCGCGTTCAGCATCAGCGTGGTGAGGATCTCGTTCACGTCCACGCGCGCCCGCAGCCACGCGGCCGGCAGCGTCCACAGTCCGCCCGCCACCGCGCCCGCCAGGAACATCAGGGGCAGGCTCAGGGCGCTCGAGGGCACAAAGAGGGCGACGGCGCTGCCCGCCGCCGCGCCCAGCAGGAGCTGTCCCTCCGCGCCGATGTTGAAGAAGCTCACCCGGAAGGCCAGCGTCAGCCCGCTGCCGATGAGCAGCAGCGGGATGGTGCGGCGCAGCACCTCGGCCAGGCCCTGGCCATCGGCCAGCGTGCCCTCCAGCAGCGTGCCGTAGGCCTCCAGCGGGCCCACGCCGTAGGCGGCGAACACTGCGCCCGCCAGCGTGAAGGCGAGCGCCAGCACTCCCAGGTACACCCCGAGCACCTTGGCCCGACGCGGCAGCGGATCCTGCTCGAGGCGGATCATCCCGCTCCCTCCGCCGCCTGCGTCATCATCCTCCCGAGCCGCTCCAGGTCCACCTCTCCGGCGGGCCAGGGGCCGCGCAGCTCTCCCTGGTAGAGCGCGGCCACCCGGTGCGAGAGGGCGAACAGCTCGTCCAGGTCCTCCGTCACCAGCAGCACCGACATGCCCTCCTGGGCCCGCTGGATGAGGAGCCGGTGCACCTGCTCGGTGGCGCCCACGTCCACGCCGTACGTGGGGTGCACCGCGATCAGCAGCCGAGGCGAGCCCGCCAGCTCCCGCGCGAGCACCGCGCGCTGGATGTTGCCGCCGGAGAGCAGGCGCAGCGGCGCAGCCGGGCTCGGAGTGGCGATCTGATAGGTCTGGATGAGCTCGGTGGCCTTTCGCTCCAGGCGCTGGCGATCCAGCCAGGGCCCGCGTCGCAGCTCCGTGCGGAAGGTGCGCAGGGCCAGGTTCTCCGCCACGCTCATGGAGGGTACGGTGCCCGCGGGCCGCTCCTCGGGGACGTGGGCCACGCCTCGGGCGAAGAGCCGGGCCGGCGAGCGCTCGTCCAGGGGCTGTCCCTCCAGCAGCACCTCCCCACCGAAGGGGCGCAGGCCCGTGAGCGCCTCCACCAGCTCGCGCTGCCCACTGCCCGCCACGCCCGCGATGCCCAGGATCTCTCCGGGCGCCACGCTGAAGCGCACCTTGCGCACCGCGGGCAGCCCGCGATCCGAGCGCACCTCCAGCTCTTTCACCTCCAGCCGCACGCCCGGCTGAGGCGGAGCGAGCCGCGGCCGAGGCACGGCCTCACGCCCCAGCATCAGCTTCACCAGCTGCTCGCGGGTGGCCTCGCGCGCTGGCAGCTCGCCGACCTTTCGGCCCGAGCGCAGCACGGTGACGCGGTCGGCATGCGCGAGCACCTCATCGAGCTTGTGGCTGATGAACAGGATGGCCATACCCTGGGCCTTGAGCCGGGCGAGCTGCTCGAAGAGCGGCGCCACCTCCTGGGGCGTGAGCACGCTGGTGGGCTCGTCGAGGATGAGGACACGAGCGCCCCGCAGGAGCGCGCGGAGGATCTCCAGCCGCTGCTTCTCTCCCGCGGAGAGGTTCTCCACCCGGGCCTCGAGGTCCACCCTCAGCGGGTGGTCCGCCAGCCGCTCCCGGAGCGTTGCCAGCAGCCGGCGTCGCGTCAGCAGGAAGCCGCCGCGCAGCCCGAGCGCCAGGTTCTCCGCCACGGTGTGCCGCTCCACGAGCAGCGGGTGCTGGGGCACCAGGGCGATGCCCAGCCTCAGCGCCTGCGCGGGCGAGCCGATGCGCACCAAACGTCCCTCGAGGAGGATCTCCCCCGAGTCCGGCGCGTACAGGCCATAGAGGATGTTCATCAGCGTCGTCTTGCCCGCCCCGTTCTCGCCGAGCAGGGCGTGCACCTCGCCGGCGTGGAAGTCCACGCTCACCCGATCATTGGCGACGACGCCGGGGAAGCGCCGGGTGATGGCGGACAGCCTGAGGAGCGGAGGGGACGTCTCCATGTCTCCCTAGCGTCGCCTGGGCGGCTCGAGCGCCTCGCGGGCCATGGCGTCCCGCGCCTCGCGGAACTCCTCCGGCATGTGGCTCGAGCCCGGATGCCACGGTGGTGACCAGGTCCAGTAGTCCATCCCCCAGGGCACCCACGGATAGCGCTCGATCTCCTTCCCGTCGATGAAGGCGAAGTGCAGTGGGTCGCGGCCGTTCTGCTGAACCTTCAGATACGCCAGCTGCGTCTCCTTGATGTAGGCGAACCGCCGGTCATCCGGTGAGAAGGCCATGGACTCGATCGAGCCGGTGTCGAGCTGTTGGCCATCCAGGACCAGCCGGACCTCGCCGACGCAGGCACCCGAGCAATACCCCCGCGCTTCGCGGCTGCCCTGGGGCGAGGCGAGGCGCTTCCGCGGATATCCGAAGACATCATCTGGCTGGAGCCCGACTGGCACGACATGCTCCCGGGAAGAGGCACTCCGCGAGACGCGAGCATGCCATAGCGCCGCCCCTCAACCACCTGGTCCCGGTACGCGGCGCGCACACCGCACCCGAGTCCCCGCCGCCTTCCCATGGAGGGGCCCATGTCGGGTCAGAGCGCCAGCAACTGGTATGCTTGTCATACCAGTTCACGACACGTCCGACCGACAGGGAGGGCCTGGTCCACACCCGGGCCTCCAGGGACTGGCGCCGTCTCCCTGAACTCCCAGGCCATGGTGCAGGCGGCGCTCAGCGGGCTCTCCTTACGCCGCCTGCATCCATCGGACAGGGGCTAGCGGACGCGGATGGCGTCCGCGATGACGACGGCGCCCTCGGCGGCCCAGCGGCTGACCTGGACCTCGTTCCAGCCGGCGGGGAAGTTGTAGGTGCCCAGCGTCTGCCACGCACCGCCGCCGGTCTGCTGGTTCTTGTACACCGTGCCCAGCTTGTTGTTGTTCGCGTCCCAGATGATGAACGGCGTCGCCGTGGAGCGGTTGGTGCCCGCCGTCCACCACGCGTCGATGGTCCGCGTCGCCGGCGCCGACAGGTAGAAGGAGAACGTCACCGGATCCGAGATGGCCTCGGTGGACGCGAAGGCATAGCCGGTGCCGTAGTAGCCGGCCGTGCCAGAGGAGGTGACCCAGGTGGACGAGCCGCTGAACTTGGCCACCGTGGTGTTGTTGTTGGCGTTGTCGCTGTCCACGATGATGCTGGTGGGCGTCGGGGTGCCACCGCCGGTGCCGCAGTAGGAGTTGACCTTGCTGATGTAGCTGGACCACGGCCAGTTCGGGCCCGGGTCCGTGCGGTTGGACGGCTGCAGCCGCCCGTGCGCCACGATGTGGTAGCTGTCGCGGGTGATGACCTGATCCTTCGAGATGTTGCAGGACAGCTTCGCCGAGGCGTCGATCTGCCCCGCGGGGAACGAGGACTGGCTGGCGAAGCCGCCGTGCTCGATGCCCACCGAGAAGTGGTTCACCGACACGCCGTTGAGCCCGCAGTCCTTGCTGCCGTTGAGGCTGCAGCTATAGGAGGCCGCCACGTGCCAGGCGCGGTTGGACTCGCGCACCAGCTGAGTAATCTCGCTGCCGCTCTCGTTCACCACGTAGTGGGCCGAGGCGCCCGCCGCCGAGTTCGTCAGCCAGCTCCAGCACCCGGAGTAGTTCCCCTCGCAGGTGTGGATGACGATCATCGAGATGTTGGTGCCCGCCGGGCGCGCGTTGTAGTTGGGCGAGGGGCGCCAGATGGAGGCGGTGTAGTCGGGGCCGGCCGCCAGGGCGTGCAGCGAGGGCGCCGCGAACTTCGCCTCCACCTGCGTGGGCATGATGGACGCGGTCACCTGGCCGTCCGCGCCCTCGGCCACCACGCCGCTGCGCAGCGTGGCGTACACCTGCTTGTGGATGTACTCGGCCTGCGCGTCCGTGTTGTCGATGCCGCTCAGCCGCGCCACCGCCGGGGCCCACGCGCCCAGGTCCGCGCGGTCCACCTTCAGCTCGTCTGCGTGGGAGGACAGCAGCGCCGCCGCCGCGCGGATGTTGGCCGCCGCGTCGTCGCGCACCTGCTCGGCGGAGACACCCACCAGGGCCGCGCCGCGCTCGATGGCCTGGCCGCGCAGGGCCATCACGCCGTGGGCGGCCGGCATGCCGGCGAACTCCTCTTCACCGTGGACCATCTCCCAGCGCGTCTCGCTGTAGGAGATGGCCTTGAGCAGATCGGCCGGGACGTTGAACTCGCGGGCCGCTTCATCGAAGAGCGGATCCAGCTGGCCGGTGGAGCCGCGGTTGAGGACGTCCTGCGCCGAGTCGATGGCGCTGGAGGGAGTCTGCGCGGGCTCCGGGTTCTGCTGAGGACCACAGGCGGCCAGGGAGAGGGCGGCGGCGGTGGTCGCGAGCGCTTGGCGCAACGTGAACATGAACACTCCTTGAGGGGGGAAATGAGGGCTGCGAGGACTGCGCCCTCTTCTGCCGGAGGGCGGGGTCTGCTCAGCAGCCTTCGTGCCAGCGAGCACTCCCCTCGGAGACAGGCCCGGGCGCCCGCTAGAAGTGGAGCATCCATGCACCAGTCATGCTGTAGACATTGAGAGAGCTTCCCCCGGGGCCTGCGTGCAAGCCCTTGAGCTCACGGGGGAAATGGCATCGCCAGCGCACGCCGCGCGCGTTCTCGCGGAGTGGGGAGCGGATGTCGCAGTTGTCCTGATTTAAGACGCTTTCCGCGATAGCAGGTTTTCTGCTGGGCGCGGTAAGTAAGGAGGTCGCCTCGGGGTGCTCAGCCGAAGATGGGCGAGGGGTCGAGGTGCGCGAGGTAGCGCTGGATGCGCTGCTCCTTCATGTCGAACACGTTGCAGAAGGGCAGGGTGATGCGGCGGCCGTCCTTGATGCGGTTCATGGAGAGCTCGCCGCGCACCACGACACCTTGAGGGGTCTGCCAGACGTCGATGAGCTCGTGCCGGAGGTTCTGGGCGAGGGAGAGGATGGCGTTGATGACCTGCTTGGCGCCCTGGGGACCGGAGACGGGAACGCCGCTGCCCATGCGGAAGGAGGCGTCCTCGGAGAGGTAGGCGGCCCAACCTTCGATGTCGCCCTGGTCGAACTTCGCGAACAGCTCGTGCACCCAGGAATGGTCGGCCATGTCCCCTCCTACAGAGTGACGTAGTACATCTGATCGCCGCCTGCGTTTTCCGTCAAGCCACCCCCGGGAAATTCGTGCAGAAGTCACTACCTGTGGGGTCGCCCTGGAGTTTGGCGAGGCGCGTTACGCTCGGCGGAGCGGGCCGTGCGGGCGCTCGCGGGAGAGGACCATGGAGCACGAGAAGAGCATCCGGGAGCAGGGGCGCTTCGTGCAGCGGCTGGCCGAGGACATGCGCGCCCTGCTCGAGGCGGTGCCGTTCGGCGCGGAGGTGTCTCGGAGCGGAAATGACGTGGTGCGGCTAGCCCGGCCGGTGCTGGCGGTGACGGGCGCGGCCGGGGTGGGGAAGAGCACGCTCCTCCAGGTTCTCGACTCGGCGGGGGCCGTGGCTCGCAGTGCCTCTGCCGCTGATCCGGGCGTCTCCGAGCCGGCGGCGGCCCCACGGCCGTGGGAGGGGCTGGAGGTGGCGAAGGACGCGCCTGCCTCGGAGTTGAGCGGTGCACCGGCCAGGGTCTGGGTGCTCGTCACGTCCGCGCTTCAGCCGCTGACGCTGGGTGAGCTGACGCGGCTCCATGCGCTGGCGGAGACCGTTCCGGATGTGGCGCTGCGGGTGGTGCTCACGCGCGCCGACGAGGTGCCGGCGGAGGAGCTCCCGGCGGTGAAGGAGCGCGTCCGCAACCTGCTGGCGGAGGCGCTGCCGGGCCGGAGCATCTCGTTCTCGGTCGTCTCCGGCCGGACGGGCGAGGGGACTGCGGAGCTGCGCGCGGACCTGATGGCGGCGCTCTTCCGGGGGCAGCGGGATCGGCTGCTGGAGGAGGTGGAGGCGTGGGGGGCGGCGCTCTCGGACCTTCGCGCGCTGCTGGAGATGAGGGAGCTGGCGGCGGTGAAGCCGGAGACGCTCGAGCGCGTGCGCACGCGGCTGGATGAGCTGCTGCTGGAGGAGGGGGCGCGGCTGAGGAGCCAGCTCCCCGGACTGGCGGAGCAGTTCCAGCGAGAGCTGGAGCCGAAGCTGCCGCGCTCCCGGCGCCAGCTGACGAACGCCTTCAAGGAGACGCTGGTGGCGAGGCTCCAGGCGGGAGTGGAGGGCGTGCACCAGCGGCTCAACCAGGAGCTGACGGCCGCGCTGCGAGCGGACGTGGACTCGGCGACGACGCTGGCGCTCACGGACAGGTTCGAGGGTGTCTTGAGGGCCGGGCCGCGCTTCTTCGACTGGCAGTCGGCGAAGAAGGTGGGCGCGGTGGGAGCGGCGGGGGCGGCGCTGCTGGCGGGAGCGGCGGGCAAGCCCTCGGGCTGGGCGCTGGCGGGGGCCCTGCTGCTGGGAGGACTGCTGGGCGGGCTCATGGGCAATGCGTCCACGGTGGGGACGCCAGGCGAGCTCCGCGAGCAGGTGACGGAGCCGCTGCTGCGAGACGCCGAGCAGCGGTTGAGCCAGGCCACGCAGTCCTCGCGGGAGGATCTCTCGCGGCTGTGCGAGCTGCTGCGCAAGGTCATCCGGGTCTTCACGGAGCCGAAGGCGGGGGCGTACGACGTGGCCTCGCTGCAGCGGGTGGTGTCCCTGGCGGAGGTCAGCCACAAGCAGCTCGCCGACGAGGTGCGCGCCTTCGTGCGGAACCTCGAGGCGGAGGAGCTGCTGGAGAAGCTGAACCTCCAGATGCCCTTCGAGAAGCGCCCGGCGGACGCGGCGCCGAAGACGCCTGGGACGCTGCCGGCCGGCACGGGGCAGGCGTAGCATCCAGGGGATGAAGGCCTGGTTCCACGAACCAGCGGAGTCCACCTGGGGCCGCGGACTTCGAGCCGTGCGTCTTCCCGAAGCGAGCGGGTTGGCATGGGCGGACCCACTTCTCACACTCCGCGTCGATGGGACTGATCTCGACGGGAGGTGGTGGAGCTCGCTCAGCTCGCAGGAGCATGTTTCCCCGCTGAGCTCCATCTGGAAGGAAGCATCTTCTTCCGCGAGGAGGCTCGGATTCGAGCCTCCTTCCAGGACCTGCTTTGAGTGGCGCCTCGGCAGACGCTCAGGAGGACTTGAGCTCGCCGTCCTCGCTCGTGGGGCGGAAGAGGTTGAGCGGCAGGTGGAGGTAGCGGCGCCCGTTGGCGTGAGGCCTGGGCAGCCGGCCCGCGTCGATGTTCACCTGGACGCTCTGGAAGAGCAGGCGGGGCGGCGTCAGCGTGGCGTCGCGCTTCTGGCGGAAGGTGACGTACTCGTCCTTCGGGGTCTCCGCCCGGAGCTGGACGTTCTGCCGCTTGGAGGCGCCGATGGTCGTCTCGTAGCGCAGGGGCCGGCCGTTGGGCTGGTAGTCGTGGCCCACGAAGACGCGCGTCTCGTCCGGCAGCGCGTAGAGCCGATCATGCACGGAGCGGTAGAGCGCCTCGGCGCTGCCGCGCGGGAAGTCGCAGCGGCCCGTGCCGTAGTCCTCGATGAAGAGGGCATCTCCGGTGAAGACGGCGTCGCCGATGCGGTACGTGACGCAGGCGGGCGTATGGCCGGGCGTGTGGATGACCTCGATGCGCAGCGAGCCGGCCTGGAACGTCTCGCCATCCTTCAGCAGGCGATCGAACTGGCTGCCATCCGCCTTGAACTCGGGGCTGAGGTCGAACAGCTCCTTGAAGGTCTGCTGCACCGTGGTGATGTGCTCACCGATGGCGATGGGGGCCTCGAAGCGGCGCTTGAGGTACTGCGAGCCGGACAGGTGGTCGGCGTGGGCATGCGTCTCGAGGATGAAGCGTGGCCGGAGCTGGTTCTCCACCAGGAAGGCGGCCACCTTCTCGGCCGACTCGGTGGAGGTCTGCGAGGCGAGCGGCTCGTAGTCGAGCACGGGATCGATGACGACGGCATCGCGGGTGGCCTCATCCCAGACGACGTAGGTGAGGGTGTACGTCTTGGGGTCGAAGAAGGGCTCGATCTTCATGGCGTGATTCCTCTCGGTACAGGCGGGTTCATGCACCGTGAGAGCCAGCGCCCACGCGGAAGGATTCACGCCCCGGGCCTGCCCGAAGGGGTAGGTTCTTCGTCCGGCTCACAGAGTCTGTGGAAGGAGCCTGGGCGGCTCGACGCGGCAGGGGAGGGACATTATCTTTCTGACATGACGCGCCGCGCTCGCCAGGTGCTCGATGAGGCCCTCAAGCTCTCGCCCGAGGAGCAGTCACTCGTCCTGCGTGAGCTACTGGTTCGGCTCGAAGGAGAGCCTGAGCCGGAGGCCGAAGCCGCATGGGCCCAGGAGATCGAGCTTCGGGCACAGCAGGCGCGGGCCGGCGCTCCGTCCGCAGGGGACTGGGAGACGGTCTGCGACGAGATTGAAGCCGAGCTGACCCGGAAATGAGCTCGAAGTTGACGCTCTCGGCGGAGGCCCGCCGTGAGCTTCGCGAGGCAACGGTCTGGTATGAGTCACGCAGCTCTGGACTCGGCCGGGAGTTGCTCGCGGCTGCGCGTGACTGCTTCCGCCGCATCGAAGCGAACCCCTCCGCAGGCAGTCCAGTGCGCGGAATCCCTGATGGCGTGGGGGCTCGCCGCATCCTGTTGAAGCGATTTCCCTACGCCATCGTCTACATCGAACTCGCGGCGGAAGTGCGCGTGCTGGCCTTTGCGCATCTGCGACGCAAGCCGGGTTATTGGAAGCACCGTTGATGAGCCAGTGCACGTGCCGAGTGCTCACGCGGGCTTGGGCACCTCGGCCAGGCCGCGGCGGCGCAGGTCCTCGAGGTCCTCGGTGAGCCCCACCTCCAGGCTCCGCTCGGACTCGATGTAGCGCTGCATGAGCGGGACGGGGCAGTACAGCCGCCCTTCTCCGTCCGGCACCAGCACGTAGCTCAGCTCGCGGTGGTCCATCGCCTCGTCGAAGTCCACCGAGCGGATGTCCGCGCCACGCGCCTTCAAGGCCTGGCGGACCTCCTCGCGCGTGGGCCGCCCGAGCAGCAGCGCCTGGCGCACCACGGCCCGGTGGAGCGGATGGTCCCCTCGCCAACGGCGCCCCTGGTCTCGCAAGTCCTTGTCCTCGCGGAAGGCGCGCTCCAGGTGCTCGCGGGTGAGCGTGTGGGTGTCGGACGGCAGCGACTCCACCAGCGCCTTGCATGCCAGCACGAGCAGGTTGGCCCTGCGCCCGGCCTGCTCCACCAGGAACTCGGGCGTGGTGGGCGCATCCCACTGCAGAGCCAGGGCCGACATCGGCTCGGTGACGAGCGCCAGCGCCGAGCGCGGATCCAACGGCTCCAGCCGCAGGTGCTCGCCGAAGTTACGCAGCGGCTGCTTCTCGTCGAGCACCACCGCCCGATACAGGTCCCAGAAGCCAGCCAGGATGAAGTAGGCCCGGCCCTCCTCCGCCAGCGCGCGCATCGCCTGCAGCACCGGGTACCCGGCCCTGGCATCCGCGCTGATGAAGTCATCCGCCTCGTCGATCAGCCACACGCGCGGGCGGGAAGGCACTCCAGCGGCCACCTCCTCGAAGGGAGGCAGTGGCCCTCCGCCCGGGGGAAGTCGCTCGCGCTCCCGGGCCAGTCGCCGGTGCAGGTCTCCGTCCGCGAGCTCCACATACTGCGCATCCAGGTCCGAGCGCGCCTGGAGCCGCCGGAGGACGGCCAGCAGCAGGCTGCTCTTGCCCATCTGCCTCTGGCCCACCACGAGGAAGTTGCGCACCGTGCGGTCCGCGATGGCGCGCACCTCGCGCTCGCGGCCGAAGAAGAGGTTCTCCAGCTTCACGCCGCCGGCCACCTGGTACGGCGACAATTCGGAGACGGCGACCTGCTCGGAGATGGTCGTCTCCAGCACGCGCACGGGCTCCTCGGCCAGCAGCAAGTCCCTCAGTGGGTTGGCGGAGAGCACCACGCTGCGGACACGCGGCACGCCCTCCAGCACCTGGCGGGCGTTCTTCGTGTGCGTCCGGTCGAGCACCAGCACCTGGCTCGGGCCGCGGCCATCCTGGAAGACATCGGTCATGAGGCGCTCTGCCACGCCGGATTCCAGGCGTGTGCCGTCGATGACGACCACGGCGGTGTCTCGCGCGAAGCGCAGCCGGAGTGACGGCAGCGACAGCGCCCAGGCGTTCGAGGCCAGGCTCGCGCCGAGCCTCCCGCCGATGGCCTCCGCGAAGGCCGTGGCCGCGGCCTGAGGCTCCTTGGCACCGCGCAGCGCTCGTTCCCAGCGGGTGACGGGAATTCCCGCGGCGGTGATGGTGGAGTCCAGGCGCCTGGCCCGCCGCAGGGCCTGATCCGCCTCGGCCATCTGCGCCAGCGGGTAGCTCTTGAGCGCGGCAGGTGCCCGCGCCGCCTGCACCACCATCGGGTTGCGATACACGCGCGCGTAGTGCACGACGCCGAAGAGCAGCAGCGCCCCCACGGCCAGCAGGGCATACAGCTCGAGCTTGAAGGGAACCTTCACCTCGCTCTTGGCGAGCGTCTCCCGCCGAGGCCACTTCTTGTAGGTGGCCGTGAGCTGGACGGACAGCTTGCCGGACAGGTGCAGCTCGTTGTCGGGAGTGACCGCGAAGATGACAGGCGCCGCGCCGGGCTCGAGGTTCTTGACGAACTGCGGCCGGCTGTTCCGCTCCAATCCTCGCGAGTCCGTGAGCGTCCCCATCAGCTCGAAATCCCCCGTCCCCTGGCTGCCCTCGTTCGCGATGGGGATGAACACAGTCATTCCGTCGAAGGAGGGCGCGTCCTTCACCACCAGCCGAGGCGTCCGTACCTGAAGCGTGGCCTCGACGGGGCTCTCCTGGCGGAAGGCATCCACCAGCTTGAGGTGGAGCGAGAGCTTCTCCGGAGCCGCCTCGCCCTCGGGCTTCAGGTACGAGAGCCCCACATGGACAGGTGTCTCCTCGTCGAGGCGCAGGAGCGTGGGAGGCAGGGTGAGGACGAGCCCTTCTGGCAGGGGCTCCACGGGCTCCACCCGAAGCCAGTAGGCCCGGCCCGCCCCCGGGGCGTTGGAGAGGGTGAGGACGAGCTTCGACTCGGCGGAGAAATCACGGACCATCGCGTCGGGCTCGGCCTGGACGGTGAGCTGGGGAGGCGTGCTGTCCTCGGGCGGAGGGACGGCGTGGAGCGCCCTCTTCTCGAGCTCGCGGTAGAGGAACCGTCCTCCGTCGTGACGGTAGATGGGCCCGTCTCGCAGTCCGCTGATCCAGCCGGTGGGGCCTCCTCGCAGGAACCCGAACGGCACCTTCTCGTTCTGAGTGGTGGACCACAGTCGCACGGCCCCATCTTCCCCCGCCGAGGCGAGGGTGCCTCCATCCAGGCTGAATGCCACGGCGGAGATCACCTTCATGGATGGAGCCAGCGCGCCGTTCAGCTTCATCCGGGGGCGCCACGTGTTCACGTCCCACAGCAGCAGCAGCCCGGTGCTCCCTCCCGAGGCCAGGGTCTTCCCGTCCGGGCTGAAGGCGATGGACTGGACGGCCCCCTCGAACCCTTGCAGCGACGAGAGGGAGCGCCAGGACCCCCCGGGCTTCGGAACACTCCACAGGCACACCTTCTCGTCGTCTCCCGCCGAGGCGAGGATGCTCCCGTTCGGGCTGAAGGCCACGGCTCTGACGGGCTTGCTGTGGCACTTCAGGACGGACATGGGCTCGCGCCGGCCCCCCTTCGCCGCCGGGGGCCCCTTGCCGCGCTCTCCCCCGGAGCTCCCCTGAGCCCTGGAGCCCAAGGGGTCCTCGACGTCCCACAGCCACACCCTGCCGTCATCTCCCGCCGCTGCGAGCACGCGCCCGTCCGGGCTGATGGCGAGCGTCCGCAGGGGAGCGCCGCTGCTATTGATGAGCGTGAGCTTCAGCCCGTTCCCGGAGTCCCACAGCTGCACCACTCCATCCTCGCCAGCCGAAGCCACCACGGTCGTCTCTCTGGGGTGGAAGGCCACGGAGAGCACCGCCTTGCTGTGGCCTCCCGAGAGCGTGTGGAGCCTGCCTCCGGGGTCCACGTCCCACAGCTGCACCGTTCCATCGTCCGAGCCGGCGGCCACCCTTGAGCCATCCGGGTTGAATGCGACGGACCGCACAGTCCCCTTATGTGGACCCAGACACTGGATTTCGTGTCCGGAGTCCAGCGCCCACAGGCGGATCTGCCGGTCGGCCTGAGCGGCGGCGAGGGTCCGCCGGTTCGGACTGAAGGCCATGGACAGCACGGGGCTGGAGGGAGACGTCATGCGCTGCACTTCGGTCCCGAGGGCCAGCTCGGTGATGCGGATCGTCTTGTCCGCCAGCGCCCACGCCACGGTCCGTCCATCCGGGCTGAAGGCCGCCGCGGACGCGGGTAGGCCGTCTCTGATGGCGGCCACCTGCAGCTCCAGCTCCGGCTCATCGCCCGGCTTGTCACCGCGCTCGAGGTCCACCCGCTCCAGCTTCACGGTCCCGTCGAGCTGCGCCGCGGCCAGGATGCGCCCGTTCGGACTGAAGGAGACGATGGCCCTCACGTCGCGCGTGGGGCTTCGCTTCGAGCGGCCTTCCTTGGGCGGGGTGTCCCCCTGCCAGGTTTCCACGTTCCCGGTGCTCCAGCCCGCGGCAAGGGTGCGCCCATCCGGGCTGAAGGCCAGGGATCGCACCTCTCCGGAGTCACCTCTCAGGACGGGCTGCTCTCGCCCAGTCTCCCGGCGCCATCGCCGGATCGCGCCATTGTTGCCGGACCATGCCAGGGTCTTCCCGTCCGGACTGAAGGTGACGGCCAGGATGGGGCCAAAGCCCACGGGCTCGAGCACCCGCGGCTTCTCCGTGCCCTGAGTCCACAGCTGGAGCTGCCCGTCGTCTCCGGCCGAGACCAGGAGGCTTCCATCCGGGCTGAAGGTGACGGCCTGCACGGAGCCCTTGTGGGCATTGGGGGGATGGAGCGCGTCCCCCGTGGCCACCTTCCACATCAGCACCTGCCCATCCTTGCTGCCGGAGGCCACGAGCTGCCCGTCCGGACTGAAGGCCACGGAGAGCACCTCTTCCCGGTGGCCTTCCAGGATGCGCAGCGCGCGCCCGCTGCTCACGTCCCACAGCCGGACCCGCCCGTCCTCTCCACCCGCGGCGAGGAGCCGTCCGTTGGCGCTGAAGGCGAGGCTGGCACTCACCTCCATGCGATCCCACGTTACCCCATGGAGGATGGGCGCAGGCTCCCCCTCCGGGACGAGCGGCTCGCGAACCTCCGCGCCAGCTCCCGAGGCGATGAGAAGGGCACCCAGGCAGAGCCACAGGCCGCGACGGCTCACGGCCGCACGTCCTTGCGCGCCAGGGCCTCACGCGCGGCCAGCTCCACCGCCTTGCACCTCAGCACCGTCCTGCCCGTGGAGTCCCTGCGCACCAGCCCCGCGAAGTACAGCCGGACCTCCGGGTACTCCACCTGGTTGTCGAGCGGCTCCAGCTCCTCCACCCGCTCCCCGGCCAGCAGCTTCGAGAGCACCGCCTGGCAGCTGCGCTCCCCCACGTACCCGTTGCGCTCGTCGCGGCGCAGGCACTCCTGGATGTTGCCTCGCAGCGACGGACTGCGCGCCAGCCGCGCGGTGACGGCGCCCGTCTCCAGCGAGCCGTCGCTGCTCAGCACCTCCTTGAGCAGCCCCAGGTGTCCGCCCGTGGCCTCGTGGACGCTCGGCGCCGAGCGCGCGCCGTCGAAGCCCGCGCTGTCCAGGAACTGGCGCACCTCCTCCACCGTCAGGTCCGGCACCTCGCGGCGCGGCGCGTCCTTGAAGACCGAGAAGCTCTTCATGTTGTGCAGCAGCCACGCGGAGCGCTCGCCCCCGGCGATGAGGAAGTGGAACTGCACCGCGGACGGTTCGTCCATCATCCGCCGCAGGTGCCGCCCCAGCGCCGTCAGGTGATCGAACGGGCCCCACTCGTAGCGCAGGACGATGAGGTGGTCCCTCCCGAGGCGGCTCGCCTTCTTGCGCAGGTGCTCCACCAGCGCGTCGAAGCTCGTGACGGAGGCGGCGTCCGGGTCATCCCCGGCGAGCGCGCGGCAGTACTCCGCCTCGGTGCAGTCGGGGACGTTCGGCGGCGCCAGCCACGTCACCCGGCCTCCGTACTGGGCCGCCACGCGGCGCGCGAGCGAGCGGGCACCTCCGTCCTCGGGCGCGAGCAGCACCAGCCGGTGCTGGGAGCGGAGGATGCGCGTGTACTCCTGCTCCAGCGCGGGCCGGGGCACGGGCCCCGGATCCTGCGGCGCCGGCGAGGCGGAGAAGGACGTGAGCGCCACCGGTCGGTTCCCACCGAACGCGGCCTGCGCCAGCCCGCGCAGGAACTCCGCCAGCGGCGCGCCGTGGTCCTCATACTCCACGAGCTGGATGTTGTACTTGGGCCACAGCGCCCCACGGTCGATCTGCCCCTTCTTCATCAGCGCGAAGCTGGGGACGTGGCGGCCCTTGGTGATGCCGATGACGTGCTCGAGCTGCTTGAGCACGTACGGGTCGCTGAAGCTGAAGCCCATATAAAGGAAGGGCCGAGCGTGGATCCACTGCCGCAGGCGGTTCAGCGCGTTGGTGTACTGCGAGTAGCTGGAGGGCTGCGCCGAGTCCCCGTACAGCCGCTTGTAGTCGGCGCCGGCGAGCACCAGCGTGGCCAGCCGGTGGATGGTGCCGTGCAGGTACCAGACGCGCGGCGTGTCCGCGGAGGCCTCGACGTCCATCAGGTTGAGCTCGTCATCCTGATCATTGGAGACGGGCTCGGCGCCCTCGCGGCCCCACAGCAGCACGTCGTCGTAGTTGGGGGTGATGACCACGGGCGGGCGCAGCTCCCACAGCGCCCGGACGACGGACAGGTCCGCATCCGGCGGCTGGCGCACGCGGATCCGCTCGCGCAGGAACCGGTTGAAGCGGTAGGCCCCCAGCTCCTGGAAGGCCAGCTCCGCGGCGGTGAGGAAGTCGCCCTGCGCGATGCGCTGGCGCACCTCGGCGATGGCGGACGCGGGGATGCCCTCGTCGTTCATCCGCTCGGCGAGCCCCTCCAGGAGCTGGATCCACGAGGGGAACACCCCCCGCTTCACCCCCATGCTGATGCCGGCGCCCACGAATGGGACGACCTGGTACTTGCGGACCGCCTCGACCAGCTCCCTCGGGAAGTTCATCATGCCTCTCGTGAGGGCGATGATAGCCGGCTCGGCGGGGGACTGCCTCCCGCGGGAAGTGCGGTAGAACGCTCTGCGTGAAGGAGATCCGATGAGATTCCTGCTCTTCCTGGGGCTGCTGGCCGGCGGTGTGGTCGCCACCCTGCCCTGGGCCAATGCCTGGCTGGACGCTTCGGGTCTGCGCCAGGACGCGGCCTCCGCTCCCCAGGTGGCCCGCTCCAACTCCGCGCTGAGGGCGGGGGCCATCGCGCACTTCATGCTGAAGGCCGCCAAGGAGCGAGGGGCGGCGCTCACCCCGGAGGGCCTCCGCATCGAGGTGGAGGCGGCGCGCAAGGGCGCCCTCAACCTCCAGGGTGGGGCGCTCGAGGTGCAGGGCGAGAACGCGCCCGCCACCGTGTCCATCCAGAAGGCCACCATCCACGTCCAGTACGACCAGCCCATCTACCTGGGGCTCACCAGGCGCGTGGAGTTCACCGTGGAGGCGGAGGGCATCGGCGACGGGGGGCCCTCGACGTTCCCCTCGGCGGATGAGAAGGAGGCGGGCGCCGCCGCCGAGTAGCGGGCAGCCAGCCGAGCGGCTCCGGCTCAGAGCATGGCCGTCTCGCCCTCGACGCCGAGCAGCACGGTGCCGATGGTCTCCAGCGTGGGCGGCGCCACCATGGCGTGGTGCGTGGCGACGTGGACGTCGCGGAAGCAGCGCTGCAGCGGGTGGGTGCGGAAGACGGCGGGGCCGCCGGCGAGCTCGTACACCATGTCCACGACGCGCGCCGACGTGCGGGTGGCGTGGGTATAGGACAGCCGCAGGTCGGCGCGGGTGCGCAGGGAGACCTCGTTGCGCGCTCCGGCGTCGAAGGCCTGGTGGACGGCCTCGTAGAGCAGGGCGCGCGCGGAGCGCAGGAGCCCCTCGGCCTCGGCCACCGTCTGCTGCGCGGCGGGCCGCGAGGCGAGCGGCTTGCGGCTGGGCATCATCAGCTTCTGGTTGGCCAGCGTGGTGAACTCGTCGAGGGCGCGGCGGGCAATGCCCAGCGCGACGGCGGGCAGCCCCACGCCCAGCAGCCCGAAGGTGGGGAAGCCATAGAGGGGCGCTGCGACGCGCGGACGCTCACCCAGCAGCGAGAGGGTGTACTCCGTGGGCACGAAGAGGTCCTTCACCTCGATGTCGCAGCTGCCGGTGCCACACAGGCCCGAGGCGTGCCAGGTGTCATGGAGCACCGCGTCCTTGGCGGGGAACACCAGCGTGCGCATCTCGGGCAGGCCCCTGGGAGTCATCTGCGGCTTGCCGCCCTGGGTCACCACGGCGCCTCCCATGAGCCACTGACAGTGGTGGCTGCCACTGGCCCAGCCCCAGCGCCCGGAGACGCGATAGCCGCCCTCTACCCGCTCGGCGCGTCCGATCGGCGCCGCCACGCCTCCGGTGATGGTCTCCGAGGGCTCGTAGATGGCGCGCGCGGAGGACTCGGGCAGCCAGGCCGACACCATCGCGGTGGCGGCGCCAATCATGACGCACCAGCCGGTGGAGCCGTCCGCGCGGGACAGCTCCTCGATGATCTCGATGCTCCGCGCGGGGTGCAGCTCGAGGCCGCCATAGGCCTCTGGGATGAACATGCGGAAGAAGCCGGCCTGGGCCAGCTCCCGGGCGAGCTCCTCTGGCAGCTTGCGGGCGGACTCGATCTCCTCGGCGCGAGCGGAGATGCGAGGAGCGACCTGCCGGGCAGTGGCGAGCAAGGGATGGACCGACGTCTCTGTGGACTGGGGAGTGGGAGGCCTCATGGCGCTGGAGCGTAGGAGGAGCCGGAGCTGGTTGCCAGCGTGAGCGCGACTGCCGATGCTGGAGCGCCGCGGTCGGTGACATCCCGATGGGGAGCCACTTCCGCAACTTCTACTCGACGGCGCTTTGGCAGCAAGTGGAGCGGCTCGAGCCGGACTTCACGCCCGAGGGCTCCGAGTGGTGATCCAACGAGCCTGTGCCCGACACGTGCACCGGAGTGTGGAGGAGCACATGGCCAGCAGCCTGCTGGGTCCACGTCATGGGCCTGGAGCCTGGCTCGCCAGCGCCTCGACCTGGTCCTTGCAATGCCGACAGCGTTCCCGAAACTCTTCGCTGAGCTCGCTCGAGCCGACGAGCCGTCCCCAGTAGCTCACGGCACAGCGGGCGGCGTGGGACCAGACATCGAGGTTGTCCGCGGTCGGAGGAGACGGGCTGAAGGTGCGCTCGATGATCTCCGCCTCAACGGGCGCGAAGACCATGGGCAGCATGTCGTAGACCGGTGCGAGCCTGAATCGACCCTCGCCCTCCACGAAGAACGAGAGGTTGCCGAAGTGCCGGTCCGTGTTGCCGATGAGCTGCCCGAAGGCATCGAGCCAGCGCATCCTGCGAGCATCCTCCGCGTCGATGAGCCGCTCGGCGAGCATGCGTTGAGCCGCCTGGGTCCACGTGTCCCGGTGTCCGAAGTACTCGTCGTCGATGCTACCCAGCGACAACAGGGCCTTCCTTCCGCGGAGACCGATGCGGTCGAAGCGGTGGACCTCCAGGAACCGACGTCCCTCGATGAGCAATGAGCGTGAGGTTGCGGCCGGGATCCCCTCCGCGTGAACCGCTTCGAGTGCGAAGCTTTCGCTGACCAGCAGGTCTCTCCATCGCCGAGCGGCAGCGCTCTCGTCTTCGCCCGAGAACTTCACGAGGACATGGCGGCCTTCGGAGTACGCGCTGAACTTGGGCTGCTCTCCGCCCGCGGAGGAGCCCGGTTGCCCGGCGAGAGAAGCGCGAGCCAGCTCTGGGTAGTCACGGGGCTGGACCGAGCGGGGTATTTGCGCGAGGAATCGATTCAGCGACTCATCTCCCAGGATGAGGTCGCCCACGCAGTCCTCGCCTCTTCGGGCGAGTGCGATCAGCCGATGATCATCCCTCCAGTCGCTGATGCGCGGAGGCAGCTCGAGTTCGGGGGAGCGCTTGCTGAAGCCCCGACCGACATAGCCCTGCGGGCTCATCTCGGCCGAGAAGGGGGGCAGCCCTTCGTAGAACCTGCCGGGGCTCTGCTCCCTGGCGAGCCACTGATGATCGTCGGCCAGGAAATGGAGGGTCCCATGTCGATGGATGCTCCCCTTTTCATCGGCTTGATAGACGGGGATGCGTGTGCCGAGTGAAGGGACGGACCGGGTGAGTGCGTAGTGGACCCGTGGGCCTGCTCCCATCTTGCAGACCCGGTCGCCTGCCTCCGTGATGAGGCGAGAGATCGTCGGCTGTGAGACTCCCAGCCTCTCTCGAAGCTCGCTCGCTCGCGCATTGCCGAGGCGACGCAGCTCGGTCAGGAGTTGATCCACGGAGGCCATGGTCCACTTCTACGATCGAGATGAGTGAATAGCTCGGTGAATAGATGGATGAATGGCTTTTGGATGTAACCTGTTGATATGTAAAGGCTGTCGGTTGCGGATGGGGCTTGGGTTGAATAGGTGCTGAGAGGCTAGCTTCCTGCCCGAGAAGGGAGCTGGAGAGCGAAGGAGCGCTCGGGCAGCCACGCCACGAGTCGCTCGGCGGCAGCCTCGAGCGCCGCGCCGACCCGGAGCGCGCGCCCTCCAAGTGGCACCCGCATGATGCGCACCTCGCTCAGGCGTCCGAAGGTCCTCAGTCGCAGGGTGGTCTCCTCCGGCACCGCTCCCGTGGCCGGCAGCACGAGCGCTCCGCGACGCGTGTCCAGGCACGCCAGATAGGTGACGAGCTGCTGGAAGTCATCCGCCGGTGGCAGGCCGTCGGCGGGGAGCTTGTACTTGGCATCGATGACGAGCCGGGCGCCGCCGTGCTCGAGGACGATGTCTGGGATGGCGGTGAGCTGGCTCTCGGTGTCCAGCGAGAGCGGGCGCTGCGCATGACACGCCATGCCCCGAGCGTCCGCCACGCGGGCCAGGGCTCGGGTGATGGCGGCCTCGAACAGGGGCGCGAGCCGGATGACGAAGGAGGCCAGGGGCTGGACACCAGGAGTTGCCTGCACACCCGCGCCCTCCAGGATGAGGCGCGCGAGCCCCACCGCCGGCCCATACGGAGTGAAGCGCCGGTCCGAGGCCAGCATCCGCAGCGCGGCCCGCACCTCAGCCAGCGGCTGCACGTCGGCCAGCGTGGAGGCCAGCGCGTTCGCCTGGGCCGCGACGCGTGAGCCGAAGGCGCTGGAGCGCTCCAGCACCCTGAGTGCCGCGAGCAGCACCCGGTTTGGTGCAACGTCCGGAGTGAACTCGTCGAACCGGCATGACAGCAGGTGACGGTGCGTGGGCGGCCGGGAGACATCCCTGCTCACGAGCCAGCGTCCGCGCAGCGTCGGGCGCTCATCCTCTTCTTCCCGGTAGCCGCGCACCCAGCCGCCGCGAGCCAGCCGCTCCACCCTGCGCAGGTAGAGCGTGCCGAGCAGCGAGAGCAGCTCGTCCGCCGAGTCCGAGCCGACGACGTCCCCGCCCCAGGCCACCTCCCTCGAGGCGTAATCGACCAGCGCGAGCAGGTTGAGCCCTGGCACCTTGGGCCGCACGTGCAGCGTCCCGCCCGGGAGCGACACCAGCCCCGCCACGCCCTGGGCCCGGAGCCGGAAGCCTCCCACGGAGGGCTCGACGGACAGCGCCGAGCCCAGGTGCGCCTGCGCCACGAGTACGTCCGAGGGCGAGAGCGGCAGCTCGCTCCACTCCCACTCGGTGAGGGTCCACGCCGTCATTCCGCCATGTCCACCGCGCCGGGGCGGGCCGCATCGAAGAGGGCGCGCAATTCCGTCACCACCTGCGGCGAGTCGTAGAAGCAGTCCTCCAGCATCGGGGCGATGTCATGGCGCCAGATGCGCTCGACGCGCGAGCTGTCCAGGTCCTTGTCCATGAAGAACGAGTGGCCCACGCAGAACTCGCGGCCCGGCGAGCGGGCGATGCGCGAGTTCACCGCCTCCAGACCCTCGACGACCCAGTCACACACGTCCGGCGCCACGTCCCACTTGAGCAGGTTGCGCCGCAGCACCTCCACGTCCGGATCCATCCGCACGAAGTGGAACCGGCGCCGCAGCGCCACGTCGATCTGCGCGATGGACCGGTCCGCGCTGTTCATCGTCCCGATGAGGTAGAGGTTGGGCGGCAGCTCGAACAAGTCCCCCGAGCCCGCCAGTCGCACCCGCTCCTCGCGGTACTCCAGCAGATAGAGCAGCTCGCCGAAGACGCGCGGCAGGGCGGCGCGATTGATTTCATCGATGAGCAGCACGAAGCGCTCGGTGGGCGAGGCCTGGGCCTTCTCCGCCAGGGCCTTGAGGATGCCGGGGCGGTACTCGTAGCGCAGCCCTCCCGGGGCCTGGGGATCCACCTGGGGTCGCAGGCCCTCGACGAAGTCCTCGTAGGAGTAGGCGGGGTGGAACTGGACGCGCTCGCAGCGGGCCTCGGCGCCGGCCTGGTAGCGCGCCAGCTCCCGGGCGATGAACGTCTTCCCCGTGCCGGGCGGCCCATAGAGGATGAGCTGGCGCCGGTGCTCCAGCAGTGCGCACAGCTCCTCCAGCCGCTCGCGCCGCAGCGAGGTGACGTGCAGGAAGCGCTCGGCGGGATCCAGCTCCTTGGGAGGTTGCTGATCCAGCCGGGCCTTGAGCCAGTAGAGGAAGCGCCGCATGGCCTGCGTGGCCGGCAGCCCCGCCGCGGACATGTGAGGCGCCAGCGCCTCCCGGAGCGCATCGTTGGAGCGCACCGCCAGCGTGCCGGGCGAGAGCGAGGCGGGCAGCGGCGGCAGCCCGAGCATCTCCATCATTCGCGCCTTCCCGTGGTCTCCCTCGGAGGCGTAGACACCCAGGAAGCGCTCGGGCTGGACGAGCGCCAGACACTTCATCAGCACGCCCTCGCCCAGCCCCTGCACGTACGTGGGGCTGCTCTTGTCGAGCGCGCGGTCCAGGCGCTGCTCCACCCGGCCCTCGCCGTAGAGCACGTCGCGCAGCGTGGCGCGGAAGCGGCCGAGTTCGTCCTCGCCGGCCTCCAGGAAGAAGCGGTTGAGGCGGGCGACGGAGCCGGGCGAGCCGAGCACGCCCAGCTGGAACACGGGCCGGAAGTCCTCCGGCGTGAGCCGGTCGAGCGCATCCTTCGCCAGCAGCCGTGCCCAGGCCTCGCGCTGCTGCGCATCCCGCGAGTCCGTCTCGTCCGGGTAGCCCGAGGTGCGGCGCCACTCGTCCACCCACGCCGCCAGATCCAACACGCGCGGCACCTGGGCCACGGACGGCTCGGGAGCGGTGGCGGCGGGGCCCAGGTACGGAGCGAGCACCTCGTGCACCTCAGGGTTGCGGTCCCAGACGAGCCGGGCGAGGTGGGGCAGCTCGTCGGCGCGGATGGGCAGCACCATGCCGCTGCGAGGCGAGGCCATCATCATCCCCGACAGCGTCGAGTGCGCCTGGATGGCCGCCAGCGGGATGGGTTGGGGGAGCACATCGGTGAGGAACTCCACCTCGAAGCGCGTCTCCTCTCCGACGGGCACGGGCGCGGCCACCAGCCTGCCGAGCCCCAGCACCTCTCGCACGGGGCTGGCCTGATAGAGGAAGACCAGGTCCCCGGGCTCGGCGTCCTGGAGCCACTCGCGCGAGCTGCGCTGGGTGGCCGTCCACGTGCTGCGCCGGCCGCGCCGCAGCTCGGTGCGCAGGTTGCGCCGGGAGAGCATGTTGCGGAC
Source organism: Hyalangium gracile (assembly GCF_020103725.1). NCBI lineage: Bacteria > Pseudomonadati > Myxococcota > Myxococcia > Myxococcales > Archangiaceae > Hyalangium > Hyalangium gracile. The sequence goes on from NZ_JAHXBG010000020.1 coordinate 72,597, forward strand.
GACCCAGGCGCCCACCTCCTCCTCGGGCTCGCCGCCGATGTCGTCCTCCGGCGGGCCGTCCTCCAATTCCTCCACCTTCTTCCGGGCGAGGTAGCCCCCCTGCTTCCTGTCACACAGCCAGTGGCAGAAGGCGTCGAAGTGGTCCGCGTCCTGGATGCCCAGGGGCTTGAGGCGCTCGAGCACGGAGCGCAGCGTGGCGTTGGCCTCCAGGTAGTGCTCGATGGCGACGCTCACCTCGCGAGGCTCGCCCCACAGCGCCAGGCAGAAGTTGCCCGCGCGGCGGCTCTTGGCGTTGACGACGAGGTACAGGTCCGGCCGCAGGCAGTGCAGCGCCGGGCTGAGGAAGCCCGAGCGGAACCCCTTGGACAGCGGCGAGGCGGCGAAGGCATCGAGGGCGGCCTGCTGGGGCCCGCGCTCCAGCGCTCGGAGCAGGCGCAGGATGTGGCTGGCGACCTCTCGCCACGCGGCCTCGTCCGGCACCCAGCCCACGTTCTGGAACCAGAGCTTTATCTCCCGATTGATGACGGCCCAGCGCGCGGTCCACGCGCCGCGCTGGCGGTTGAAGGGGGTGTCGCGGTGGGGCAGCAGCTTCGCCAGCACCCGCTCCGTCACGTCCTCGCCGGCGTCCGCGCGGCGGCAGAGGTCCTCGAACGCGGAGCGAGCGAAGGCGGCGTCCACGGCATAACGGGCCAGGTGCGCCTGTCCGGCGGGCTGATGGACGAAGCGCTGGAGGAACTGGGCGACGAGCTCGGGCAGGGGTGGCAGGACATTCACGTGGCGGGCCTCGCCAGCGTCCTGGCCGACTCCACCGGGCGAGGCTCGAAGCACGCCCGGCCGAGGGGCAGGCAGGACCGGTTGGGTAGGGTGCCACTCACACTACCCAGCAGCACTCCCGGGTGCCACGATTATTCGGCGCGGCCTGCACGGCTGGTAGGGAAAGGGCCGTGCTGGGCGTGTGGCCACCGACCCGGGCACGGGCCCGGAGTCGACACGTCTCCAGGCCCCTTTTCTGGCGGCGGGCGCTCGACTACCTTGCGCCGCCCTTCAGCCTTCCCCTTCACGAGGAACCGACGATGCCCAGGATCTCCCAGGCCCAGACGCAGGAGCGCAACGCCTTCCTGCTCGAGCTCATCCGCGACCAGCCGGACATCACCCGCGAGGAGGCGCAGGAGCGCTTCGAGGAGAAGTTCGACGCCACGCTCAACCCGAAGCTCTTCCAGCAGCTCCGGGAGCAGGCGGAGCAGGAGCGCGCGGCCCCGCCGGCCGAGGAGCCCTCGCGCGACGAGCAGGACTCCGCGGAGGACGATGCTCCCCAGTCCAAGCCCGCGGCCAGCGCCGCCGAGGGCACCAACGGCGCCTCCGCCCAGCCCGCCAAGGCCAAGGCCAAGGGCGCGAAGCAGAAGAACCTCTTCGTGGACGCGCCGAAGGAGCAGCTGGTCTTCCTGGAGCGCATCGTGCAGCAGCTCCAGGAGGCGGGCGCCTCCAACGTGCGCATCGACCACTCCACGGACCGCTGGATGGTCCTCGTGGTGGACGGCAAGTAGCACCGCGCAAGACGGCAGATGAGCCAGAGGGAGACCCGCGACGACGGTCATCACTCCCTCACCGGCGACAGGCCCCGCGCCACGCCGCTTACAAGCGGAAGCCCATGGACACTCCGCCCGTGGGCCCGCTCAGCGACACCGAGAAGCCCCCCGGAGTGAGGTCCCTGCCGCGGAACTCGAAGTGGCGGGCCTGCTGGAAGTACCGGATGTAGCCAGCCTGGAGGCGGAAGTAGACCGGGCTGTTGGTGAGGACGAGCAGGGAGACGGTTCCACTCGCGCCGAAGAGCCACTGAAAGGCTCGGACCTCGGTGATCGAGTCCGGGGCGGGGCCGGTGTCTGGAATCGGCGGGGCGCCGAAGGAGGTCTCCCCCGCGCCGATCGAAGCCTCGGCGGCCGCGGCGTGGACAGCCAGCCCCAGCGAGAACCGCCGGGACAGGGGGAGCTCCTTCTCCAGACCGAACCGGAGCGAGAAGACCTGGACGTCCTTCGAGAAATACCAGTCCAGCGCATTGCTCTCCCAGAGGTTCTCCACATCGAAGAACTGGCTCAGGGCCACGTGGACACCAAAGGTGGCTCGTGCGGCGGTGTCCCGGTCCGACGAGAAGCGAGGGAAGCCGACGGGGGAGGGAGGCAGCGGCGCGGCGGGATGACGCATGGCGGCAAGCGTGCCACCGACATCCAGGGCCACCCTCAGGGGAGCGGAGGTCTGCTCGGGCTCCTCGGCTCGCGCCACGGTGGGCAGGGCCGTGAGGCTCAGGAGCAAGGCGGTCGTGAGCAGGTGGATCGACAGTCCGCTCGGAGCATGGCGCATGTCCGGTGTCCCTCCTGTGAGTCGTCAACGACGGCCCGAGGAGCTTCCCATGAACGACGCAGGGCCGCACCACACCAGCTACGAGAAGATTGTCGAGCGCCCGGAGCAGTGGGGACTGGATGACACGGGTTACCGAGCGCTGAAGAAGAGCCCGTGGGTGGTGACCGAGAAGATCCACGGCGCCAACTTCGCGCTCCTGAGTGAAGGGCGGACGGTGCGCTGCGCCAGGCGCAAGGCGCTGCTGGCGGAGGGTGAGGACTTCTTCGGGCACACGGCGCTGCTGCCACGGCTCGTCCCGGCGGTGCTCCGGCTGTACACGGCGGTGCGCGCCAGCCACCCGGACACGGTGCGTGTGACGCTCTATGGCGAGCTGTTCGGCGGAGCCTATCCGCACCCGGAGGTGGCGCCGGTGCCGGGAGTGCAGGCGGTGCAGACGGGCGTGTACTACTCGCCGCGCATCGAGTTCTGCGCGTTCGATCTCGCGCGCAGCCCCAAGGCCGAGGCACTGCTGAAGCTGCTGGTGGAGGACATCCTGGAGCAGCTCGAGACGGACGCGGCAGACAGCCTGCGCGCCCTGGCGCCGGAGTCACGGGCGGCGCTCGAGGCGCACGTGCGGCAGGAGGCGGAGGATCTGCGCACGCTCTACTTCGAGCTGCGCCGCTGAGGGGCCTTGGCTGTCACCCCTTGCGGTCGCGCAGCCGGGTGTACGTGTACGAGATGACCAGCAGCATCACTCCCAGGAGGATGAAGGTGATGACGCGCTGATCCGTGGGCAGCCGCGCCAGGTCCACGATGAGCAGTCGCCCGAGCGCCAGGCCCAGCACGCCGAGGGCGGCGAGCCGGTACCTGCGCTCGCGCAGGGCAAAGCCCACCGCGAACATCCCGAAGGCCGCCACCACCCACCCGAGCGTGGTGAGCCCTCGGGGCATCCAGTCGCCCACCAGCCACACCAGCGCCAGCGCCGCGCCGCCGGCACACAGGGCGCGGAGCAGGCCCTGGGCCTGGAGCAACTCCGGTGGAGGCAGCCAGTCCGTCCGGAGCTCTCCGGCGCGCTCGACGAGCAGGAAGCACGCGAAGGCCACGCCATAGAGGATGGGAGGGCTGTCCACGATGAACCACGTGGCCCCGAGCCCCACGCACAGGATGGCCACGCCCACCCAGCGCAGGATGGGGGAGGCGGTGCCTCGCGCGGAGAGCCCCGTCACGACACCCGTCACCAGCCACGAGGCGACCAGCGGCGCGGCGTCGTACTGGGCCGGCATCGCCAGGGCGAGGGTGATGGCCCCCAGCGACAGGTAGGCATGGAACAGCACCGCGGGAGCCTGCCTCCACCATGCCACTCCGGCGGCGACGCCGTGCGCCACCGCCACGATGAGGATGAAGGTGAACAGGTCCGGCCTGCTCTGGCGCGCCACCTCATAGGAGCCCAGCCCCACCAGCCCCACCCAGTTGAGCAGGGCGAACGCCAGGCTGGCCCGAAGCGACAGCTCGCGAGGCCTCGCGAGCAGCGCCACCGAGAAGAGCAGGAAGTACACGGCGAGGAAGCCCAGGCTGAGCAGGAGCCGCTCGGGCTCGGTCGTGCCGTGCGCCACGCCGTCACTGCGCATCGCCCAGCTGACGTGCGTGCTGTAGACGGCGACGAGGCTCGACAGCGGCACGATGACCCAGCGGTTCTTCACCAGGAAGAAGAGCGCGCCGGCCGCCAGCAGCGTGGTGGACATCAACGTGAAGGACGTGATGTCACTGAGCATCCCCGTGTGGAGCCCGAGGAACAGGGCGATGCCCGCCACCGTCTCCGAGTGCATCCGGTGGGCGATGACGACGATGCCCACCACGAGCCCCGCCAGCAGCACCAACGCCAGCACCTGGCTGTCGATGACGCGCACCGACGGAATGAAGTGCAGCGCGTACGTGACGAAGTACGCGAGCGCCAGTCCGCCACCGAAGACGATGCGACCGAACAGCGAGTAGCGCTTCGACAGCCAGAGCCCGAACGCGCCGAGCCCCGCGCTCAGCACGTAGCCCAGCACCACCCGCACGAACACCCCCAGCTCTCCGAAGCGGTAGGTGATGAGGTACGCGATGCCGGTGATGAGGGCCACGATGCCCACGCGGCTCAGCCAGTACGTGCCGAGGTGCGCCTCCAGGTCTCGGGGCGCGGGAGCGGCGGGAGCCGGCGGCGGCGGTGCAGCCACGGGCCTGGGGGCGGGCACCGCGGGGGTTGCTCGCGCCTCCAACTGATGAAGCCGATCCTGCAATGAAGCGACGAGCGTCTCGAGTCGCTGCACCCGCTCTCGAAGCTCCTGCTCCCCGTCCTCTGCGCTCATGTGCGCATCCGTCCTCGTGCTCGCGGAAGGGCCCCGGCCCGCGCTTCCGGAGTCCACCATAGAGCGAGCGCCCGGGGTGGTGTGATGTCGTTCCAAGCCTCTGGAATCACTCGAGAGTCAACCACCGGGCATGTCAGACTGTCAGGTTATTCCGACCCCCCTCGACGAAGCGCCCAGGTGGGGTCATGCATCGGTTTTCGAAGTCCTTCTTCACGGCGATTCTCTTCACGGCAGTGTTCTCCTGCAGCTCCGGTCCCGCGGCGGAGGAGCCCGTTTCCGGGCAGGTGGGACAGACGCTGTCCACGCCTCGGAGGCTGTTGCCTTTCGTGCAACTCGCGGACGGCCGGGTGCTGGCGGCCGGAGGCCATGACGGCACGCGCACCCTCTCCTCGTGCGAGCTGTTCGATCCGGCCACGGGCCTGTGGAGCGCCACGGGCTCTCTCAAGGTGGCGCGCCGCAACCACGCCGCGGTGACGCTGGCGGATGGGCGGGTGCTGGTGGCGGGTGGCTCGCCTCAGCAGCTCGTCGGCATGCTGGCCAGCGTGGAGCTCTTTGATCCGGCCACGGGTGAGTGGACGACGGTGGCTCCCATGTCGGTGCCCCGCGTGGACCCGACCGCGGTGCTCCTGCCGGATGGGCGGGTGCTGGTGGTGGGCGGCTCGGACCTGGATCGGCGCCAGCTGCGCTCGGCCGAGCTGTTTGATCCCATCACCGGCACGTGGGCGACCACGGAGGCTCCGGGCTGGGGCCACGGCGGCGCGCAGACGGCGGCGGTGCTGAAGGACGGGCGCGTGCTCTTCGTGAGCGGCATGCAGGCGGAGCTGTTCGAGCCGTCCACGGGCCGCTGGACGAAGGCGGGGCCCGCGGGGGGCGCGGCGGGCACGCACCGCTCGGGCCACACCGTGACGCGGCTGTCGGATGGGCGGGTGCTGGTGGTGGGCGGCAGCACCTCGCGCGCGGCGGAGACGGCGGAGCTGTTCGATCCGGCCACGGACACGTGGACGCTCGTGGCGCCTCCGCACATGCCGCGCGAGAGCCACGGCGCGGTCGTCACCGCGGACGGCGCGGTGCTGGTGGTGGGCGGCGCTCACTTCTCCACGGGCACGCTGTCCTCGGCGGAGCACTTCGAGCCGGCCACGGGGACGTGGAGCCTGGTGACGTCGCTCCAGGCTCCGCGCCGTGGCGCCGGGGTGGTCCGGCTGCCGGGCGGCGAGGTGCTGCTGGTGGGGGGCTTCAACGATGCGGGCGGGACGCTCGCCAGCACCGAGCGGTACATGCCCGGCAGCGGCTGTGTCCCGGCCACCTGCGCGGGGCAGGGCGGGGCGTGCGGCGTGGTGGCGGACGGGTGCGGTGGGCTACTCGACTGTGGCCCGTGCGACGGCGGCGCGCAGTGCGCTTCGGATGACTGTGACGCGGGGACCGAGGTGGATGCCTCGGTCGTCATTCCCGTGCCCATCGTTCGGTAGGCACTGAGCGGCAGCCAGCGGTGAGCGGGCGCTCGGGGAAGCAGCGGCAGGCTGCTCCTCGGGCGCCCTCTGCTTTCTTGCCCGCGCCCGCCAGTGGCCGACGTGACATGCTGCGCCGCCATGCGTACGCCTTCGTTCTTCCTCCTGGGTTCCCTGCTGCTGTCCTCCGCCTGCGCTACCACCGGAGCTCCGCCTGCTCCTTCTCCCGAGAGCTCCGCGCCAGAGCGCCCTTTCGGCACGCTCCGCGAACAGGCCGAGCGCCAGCAGGCCTGGCTGAAGGAGCGGCTGGAGGTGGCGCTGCCCCGGCTCATGCGCCAGCACGGCGTCGAGATGTGGGTGGTGCCCATGCGCGAGTACAACGAGGACCCCGTCTTCAAGGCGCTCGTCTCCGCCAACTCGTTCGCGGCGCGGCGCCGCACCATCTTCGTCTTCCACGACATGGGGCCGGAGAAGGGCGTGGTGCGCCTCACCCTGGGAGGCGGCGCGCAGGGCGGCCTGTACGAGCAGCGCCGTCCGTCCCGGCCCGCGGATGGCGCGGGCTCGGGGCGGGTCATCGAGCCCTGGGGCCCCGAGCAGTGGCAGATGCTCAAGCAGGTGCTCGAGGAGCGTCAGCCGAAGTCCATCGCCATCAACGTGTCGCGCACCTTCGCCTTCGCCGACGGGCTCACGCATGGCGAGTACGAGGGGATGACGGAGGCGCTGGGCCCCACGTGGACCGCGCGCCTCAAGCCCTCCGGTGGGCTGCCGGTGGACCTGCTGGCCTGGCGCACCGAGGACGAGGAGCGCTTCTTCGCCGAGGAGAACAAGCTCGCCTGGAACATCATCGAGACGGCGTTCTCCAATGCCGTCATCACCCCCGGCGTCACCCGCGTGCAGGACGTGCAGTGGTGGATGCGCCAGCGGCTGGGCGATCTCGGCCTGGAGACGTGGTTCCATCCCTCCGTCAGCGTCCAGCGCCAGGGGGCAACCGACGCCCAGCTCGGAGACAACCCCGTCATCCAGCGCGGAGACGTGCTGCACTGTGACTTCGGCATCACCGCGCTGCGGCTGAACACCGACACCCAGCACATGGGCTACGTGCTGCGCGAGGCAGAGAAGGACGTGCCCGAGGGGCTCAAGCAGGCGCTGGCGCGCTCCAACCGGCTGCAGGACCTGGTGGTGGAGGAACTGCGCCCGGGCCGGACGGGCAACGAGGTGCTGCGCACGGTGCTCGAGCGGATGAGGCAGGAGGGCATCAACGGCACCGTCTACTCGCACCCCGTGGGACTGAACGGCCACGGCGCCGGCGCCATCGTCGGCCTGTGGGACCGTCAGGAGGGCGTGCCGGGCAATGGCGACCACACCATCATCCCGAGCATGTGGTACTCGGTGGAGCTGCAGGCGACCTCGCCCGTGGCGGAGTGGGGCGGACAGCCGGTGCGCTCGGCCCAGGAAGAGGACGTCATCATCGACGCCGAGGGCCGCGTGCGCTGGGCCTGGCAGCGGCAGACCACGTTCCACCTGGTGCGCTGAGGCACGCCTCCCCCTCAACACACCGCCCGCTCCGGGATTCAGTGTGCCTGAAACGCTCTGAAATTCCGCCCGCACTACGCTTTACGTGGCGTCGTTGTAACACTACCCTATGGGTGGGTAGGTTTCAACGGCGCGTGCATGAGCGGCGAAGAGCAACTCGACGAGACCCGGCGCGAGAGTGAGCTCGCGGATTCCTCTGCGGAGGCCCTCCTCCGGAGCCTGCGCCAGCATGGCGTGGAGGTGGAGCAGGAGCGCCTGCGGCAGGCCGGGGGACTGGCCGAAGCACTGACGCTCGCCGCCTCGTGGCTGCGAAGCGCTCGGAAGCGGAGCGCCTCGGTCACGGAGGGCGTGCGGCTGGTGCTGGAGCTGTGGCGGCGGCTTGGCCCGCGACCCCGGAGCCTGGGCCCGAAGGAGGGCGGCACGAAGGGGCTGCCGCGCGGCTTCCACGATGGCTTCATGGCCGCGCCGCTGGACCTGCGGCTCGCGCTGGCTCGCGAGGTCGCCGCGGATCCGCGCTTCGATGCGGAGGATGCGCTGGAGCTCGGGCGCAGGCTTCGCGGCCTGCTCCGAGAGGCCGGCCGTCGCGCCGAGCTCGAGGACATCCTCGCCGCCTGGGAGGCGCGCGCCCCCCACGCCTATCGAGCCGAGCCCGCGCTGCTCAGCTGGCGCGTGGAGTGTGCCCTGTCGCGTCCGGACGCGGATGTGCACGGCGCGCTGCTCGCCCTGGCCGCGTGGCGGGGGCACCTCGTCCCGCTGCTGAAGCTCGCCGAGTGGTGCCTGTACCGAGGCCGGGTGGACGCGGCGCTCGCGGGGCTCACCGCCGCCTGGCCGGGCGTGCGCGACAGCCCCCGGCTCTTCGGGTGGGACATCGAGGACTTCGCCCAGCGCGCCGTCTTCACCGTCCTGGACGCGGCGAGCCTGCGAGAGCCCGTGCCTGGACAGGACTGGCTGCACGAGCAGCTCCAGCCCTTCGGCCCCCTGGCCCCCGGATGGCTCGAGCGCGCCCAGGCCTGCCGCTCCGGCGAGTGGATGTGGAGGGGCACCGCCGCGAGCTGGTCCCTGCTCTCCCTGCAGCAGCTCCAGCTCGAGCAGCAGGAGCTGGTGATGGCCTTCGAGCGCGAGCTGCGGACCCGCTACCAGTGGCCGCTGGGGCGCACCCAGCTGCTCCACCCCTGGCTCCTCGTGCTGCTGCCCGAGGTGCCCCGAGGCCTGCGCGCCGTCATCGAGCCCGCGAGGGACCCGGCGACCCTGCTCCTCCCCGCCGAGTGGGTGCTGAAGGAGTGGGCGCGCTCCGGCTCCGACAGCCGCTACCGCCACCCGCACGCGGAGGCCGCCGTCGCCGCGGCCCTGCTGCCCTGGGGACACTTCCTGCGTCGGCTCGGCCTCATCAGCGCGGCGGAGCATGCGGATTGGAGGGTCCGCGTCACGCGGGCGCTCGCGCGGCTGCCCGAGCAGTTCGCCTCCGCGGACGATGCGGCGCTCGAGCAGGAGGTGCGCAAGGCGCTGCGGAGCGGCTGAGTCAGCTCCCCTCGGGCCGAGGCTCTCGCAGCCGGGTGATGAGCGTGCGCACCTCGGCCTCCGTGTCGGCGAACTCGAACTGCGCGTCCCACCTGCCCGTGAACAGCAGCCGGACGATGAGCCCCTTGGCCATGGCCCGCTGCGAGGGCCCCGCGCCCAGGTAGATGACGGCGCGGAACCACTCCGGGCGGGCCTGGTCGGTGAAGTAGCTCCGGTTCTCCGCCGCCATCGACGAGCCCGCCACGTCGATGACGAGGAAGAGCCGCTGCTGCTCCCCCAGCACCCGGACGATGTCCACCAGCGTCCGGGTGTGCTCCAGGGTGCTCGGGCCCGAGTACTTCACCCAGAGGATGTCCGGAGGCTCGAGCCACGCGCGGTGCGTGCCGAACATCCACTCCCTGCGCTCCGCCATGCTCGCTCCGCGCCCGCGTGGACTACGGAGTGCCCGTCATCGACTCGAGCAGCTTCACGAGCGCTTCCTTCTCCTCGGGCTCGAGGTTCAGCTTCTTGATGGTCTCCGTCTTCTTGCCGTGGAACGTGCCGTCCTCGTCGCCGCCCTTGTCGTAGAAGTCGATGACCTCCGCCAGCGTGTTCAGCTCGCCGGTGTGCATGTACGGCGCCGTCAGCGTGACGTTGCGCAGCGTGGGCGTCTTGTACGCCCCCTCCATCTCCGCGCGCTTCTCGGCCAGCGTCGAGCGCACGCCCGACAGCCGCGCCGCGTCCTGCCCATTGCGGTTGTCGCTGTAGGGCCCCGCCGCGTTGAACTTCCAGTTCAGCATCGGCTCGACGGCGTCCGTCTGCCCCGGCGCTCCGGCGCCCGAGTCCTTCACGCCGATGTTGTGGAAGAGGTTGTCGCTCATCGTCACGCCCTGGTGGCAGACGATGCACTGGCCCTTGCGGAAGTACGTCTTCAGCGCCAGGTAGGACGGATCCTCCTTCTCCCGGCCCTCCTCCACCGCCACGATGAAGCGCTTCACATCCTCGTCGAACGGCGAGCGCACCAGGTTCACCGTGCGCTCATAGGCCTGTATCAGCTTGCCAAAGTTGGCCAGCAGCTCGTCGTCCTCCGTCTCGTCCGGCGTCTTGGTGAACAGCTCCGTGTACTCGCCCATGTACGTGGCGTTCAGCTGCGCGCGCACGATGGTGGCGTTCGAGTCCATCTCCACGGGGCTCGTCAGCGGCAGGATGGCCTGGTTCCACAGCCGGTCCGCGCGCCCGTCCCACATGAACCAGCGCAGGTAGTCCACGTTGAGGATGGTGGGCGGGTTGCGGCCCGTCACCCCGCCGTTGCAGCCGTCCGCCTTGGCCGTCGCCACCGTGCGCCCGGCCCCGTCATGGCAGCTGGCGCACGACACCGTGCCGCAGCTCGACAGCTTCGGATTATGGAAGAGCCGGTTGCCCAGCGAGGCGGCCCGCACGTCGTCCGCGAAGCGGTTCGTCGGATCCACGGGCGGGCGCTGCGGCATGGTGTGCAGCTGGCGGAGCTTGTCGAGCTCGTCGAACGTGGGGAAGGGATCCTCGTTCTCGCACGCACTGGCCATCAGTCCCACCACGAGCAGTGCTGCCAGGCGGGTACTCAGGCGTTTCGCGTTCATAGCGGCTTGGGCTCCTGCGACAAGGGCGAGCAGTTCACGGATGGAAAGCCTTGTCGTCTGCGGCACATTGCCGTGCCTGAGGCCAGGGAATCAATCCACCCGGCCGGCCATCCCCAGGGCGGACTCCGCGCTCCAAGGAGCCAAGAATCAGGGGGCGAGGAGGACCTCAGGGATTCCACTTAGGGTGGACGCAGCCAGCCGAGCAGGCGGCCGCGCAGCACGCCTAGTCACACGTGGCGCGAAAGTCCCGCGTGGCCGTCTCGTACTCGCGCAGCCTCACCGTCCCGGGCCGGGGGCTGAGCGTGGGCGCCTGCCCGCTCTCGCACTTCCAGTCCGTCCCGGGGCTTATCTCCAGCCGCAAGTCCGTGTCGCTCGGCAGATTGGAGACCACGTACAGGCAGCGCTCCCGGCTGGGCTTCACCATGATGGTGCCCAGCAGGCGCGTGGGCTCGCTGGCGTGGGCCACCCGTACCCTCACCCCGGAGCAGGAGGTGCTCTTTAGGCGTACCGCGCTCACCGGAGGCACGACGACACCGGTGAGGCTGGCGTTGCCCTCGCGCTCCAGCCGCTGCGCCCCCATGCCGGTGCTACAGCCGGCGGCGAGGCAGAGGGAGGCGGCGAGGACGAGGCGCGGGTCGAGCATGCCCTTCTTCTAACTCACGGGAGTGACTCGAGCGCCTCGAGCGCGGCCGAGGACTGCACCAGCCCGTAGCCGTTGTCCCAGTCCTTGCCCGGCGCGCCCAGGTCCTTCGCGGTGGACTCGAGCAGCTTGCGCACCTGGGCCGCGGTGAGCGAGGGCCGGGCGCTCCACACGAGGGCCGCCACCCCCGTCACGTGGGGGGCCGCCATGGAGGTGCCCGAGGAGAACGCGTAGTCCGACTTGTGCAGCTTCACGTGCGCCGGGAAGCCCGCCATCCGGCGCATGGAGACGCCCATGTCGTGGCTCACCAGCGCTCCGGGCACCCAGCTGCCGCGCCGGCCGATGGAGAGCACGCCCTGATCGCCCTCGCGGGCCACGTCCCCGAAGATGACCGCGCGCGCGCCCTGCTTCATCACGTAGGTGAGCTGGACGTGCGCCGGGACGCGATCGCTCCGGTCCACGTAGGCGACGAAGCCGTCGCAGGTGGCCTCGCGGCACGAGCCGGGCGAGGCGCCATCGCCGCAGTCCACGAGCCGGCCCGTCGTCCTGCCCGCGGGCGCCAGGTACAGCGGGCGCGAGGAGTAGGGGATGTCACCCACCTCCACCTGGGAGATGGTGCCCTGCTCCCGGATGATGGTGGAGAGCACGGAGACGCCCGGAGCCATCAGCGACAGGTTGCCCCCATGAGCGGAGAAGGGCGCGCGGCGCATCGACTGGTCCACCGCGCCCACCGCGAGCACCGAGGAGTAGGCGGCCGGGTAGTCCAGCGGACCGCCGGTGTTGCCCGCCGCGGCGATGACGAGCATGCCGTGGGCCGCCGCGGACTTGAACGCCTCGAACTCCATGCGGCTCTCGCCGCCGCCGCCCAGCGACAGCGAGGCGACGTGGGCCCCCTGCTGCTGGCACCACTCGAGGCCGGCGATGATGTCGCTGGCCCAGGCGACGCCCTCCTTGTTCAGCACGCGGGCGATGAGGAGCCGGGCGCCCGGGGCCACGCCCACCACGCCATTGGCGCTCATGTCCGGGCTCACGTTCGCGCTGCCCGAGCCCAGCTGGGCGGCGATGATGCCCGCCACGTGCGTGCCGTGGCCTTCGCCCCAGCCCTTCGCGTCCCCGTCCCACGGGGTGTCATCGTCGTCCACGAAGTCCTTGCCGCCCAGGAGGGTCCCCTTCAGCTCCGGGTGCTCCGGGTCGATGCCGCTGTCGATGACGCACACCTTGATGCCTTCGCCGGTGGGCGCTCCCAGGTCCAGGATGCCGTCCTGCTCCTTGTCCCAGACCCAGGGCGCCTCCACCATGTGCAGGCCCGGGGTGTACTCCCCGGCGCTGCCCTGCCGCACCGTCTGCTGCGCCACCCGGGCGCTGACCGGAGCGCTCAGTCCCAGCGAGCTGCGAGGCGCGTCCGGCTCGATGAACTCCACGCTCGGGTCCGTGGCGAGCGCCTCGCGCTCCTCGGGCGTCAGCCGCGCCACCACCGCCGGCACGCGCTGGAACACCCGGAGCACCTTGTCGCCCAGCCCCGACACGTGCGAGGCGCTCACGCCCTCCGCGTCCCGGTAGCGGATCAGGAAGCGCTGGCGGCCATCGACGAGCGCGCTCGAGTGCGTCAGCCTCGCCTCGCTGGAATCCTCGCCAGGCACCGCACCCGCCACGACTCCCGGGCACAGCAGTGCCTGTGAGCGGGTATCACCACCATCGTCCCCGCCGCACGCGGCCAGCGCGAGCAGTCCGAGGAGTCCCCAGCGCTTCATCATGACGTTCTCCAGATGCGGGCCCTTGGGACGGAAGCGGACACGAGGGCACTTCCGTATGGGGGGGCCGCCCAGTGGAAGAAGTGCATCGCATCCAGCTCTGACAACGGTCTGGAGCCGGCGGACGTATCGGAGGTATGCCGGTGCACAGGCATTCTGTTGTCGCGGTGAAGTCGCGGTTGGACGGGAGTGTCGGTGGCGCACACCCAGGTGGGAGCAGGTCAGCCCCGAGCGCTAGCGTGCGCTCAGTGAAGGAGGCGGCAGGATGACGCAGGAGATGTCCGACGATCGGCTCCAGGCCGTCCTGGCGCTGCCTCCGGCCCGACGCCATGCGTGGTTCCTCCAGCGCGTGCGCGAGTCGGGCGAGGTGTGGGGGCTGTACGCGGAGGGCTGGGCGCTGGCGTTCGATGACGAGGGGCGGGACGTGCTGCCCCTGTGGCCCACGGCGGCCTCCGCGCGGATGTGCGCCACGCGCCTGTGGGAGGGCTTCGAGCCGCGCTGCATCCCGCTGGCGGAGCTGGTGGAGCAGCTGTTGCCCGAGCTGGCCGAGGAGGGCATCCCCGTGGGCACCTTCTTCACGCCCCAGGGGCATGGCTGGCCGGTGACGGCGGCCGAGCTGCGCACCCAGCTCCTGGGGGGCGCGAGCGCCTGAGAGCGCCCGCCTGCCTGCTCTCACAGGAGCGAGACTTTTTCTTTTCGGGCGGGTTCGGTGTCCAATCGGAGAGTTACCGCGGCCGGCTTGCGCCTACCTTTGCCTCCGTGGTGCGCTCTGGATGACTTGATGACCACCGAAAGTACAGATTCGCCCCGCAGCCTCGGACGCTACGAACTCGTCCACCTGCTGGGCCAGGGCGGCATGGGTGAGGTGTACCTCGCCAAGATCTCCGGTGCGGCGGGCTTCGAGAAGCCGTGCATCGTGAAGACGATCCTCCCGACGCTGCTGAAGGACAGGCAGTTCCTGGATCGCTTCCACCACGAGGCCAAGGTGCTGGTGCACCTGGTGCACTCGTCCATTGCCCAGGTCTACGACATGGGCGAGGCCCACGGCACCTACTACATGGCGCTGGAGTACGTGGCCGGCGTGGACGTGGCGTACCTGGCCGAGCAGGCCCGCGCCCAGGGCCGGGCCATCCCCGTGCCGGTGGCGCTCTACATCGGCCAGAAGGTGGCCGAGGGGCTCGGCTACGCGCACCGCAAGGCGGGGCCGGATGGCACGCCGCTGGGCATCGTCCACCGGGACGTGTCCCCGCACAACGTGATGGTGTCCTACGAGGGCGAGGTGAAGGTCATCGACTTCGGCCTCGCCAAGTCCGCGGCGCGCAGCAAGTACACGCTGCCGTCCACGGTGATGGGCAAGCTGGGGTACATGTCCCCGGAGCAGGCCCGCGCCGAGCCGGTGGATCACCGCAGCGACATCTACTCGTGCGGCGTGATGGTATGGGAGCTGCTGGCTGGCCAGCCGCTCGTTCCCCACGGCACGGTGGGGGAGATGATGGCCGCCATGGGCAACCCCCGCGTGCCCTCGCTGCACGAGCTGCGGCCGGAGGTGGAGCCGGCCATCGACGCCGTGGTGCGTCGCGCGCTGGCGCCCAACCCCCAGGACCGCTACGGCCGCTCCGACGAGTTCGCCCGCGCGCTCAACGAGCAGCTGCTGCGCTCCAGCGCCTCGCTGGGGGCGGAGGAGGTGGGCAACTTCGTGAAGGGGCTCTGCCCGGAGGCGTTCTCCGCGCAGCGCAAGCTCATCTCGCGCATCTCGGGTGTGGGGCGAGTGCAGTCCACGCCTCCGGCCAGTGGAGGGGTGGGGCTGGTGGGAGTCTCCCCGCTGCCTGCGGGGGCGGATCCCCGGGTGGAGCTGGAGGCCACCTCGCTTCGCCCGCTCAGTGAGATGCAGCAGGAGGCGAGCCTGGGCGCCACGCTGCGTCCCATGGCGACTCCCATGCCCGGGGCCATCGTTCCTGCTCCCATGGCCTCGCCGGTCTCCCGGCAGGAGCTGGCGCCCGCTCCCGCGCCTGTCGTGGCCGCGCGGTCCGGAGCGGTGGCGCCAGCGCCCCGCCTGAGCCGCTCGATCATCGTGGGAGCCGTGCTCGGCCTGCTCGTGCTGATGATCGGTACCGCGGTGGCCACCGCGCACTTCATGGGAGACCGCTCGCCGCCTCCTCCTCCGCATTCCGGAGGTCCGATGCCCTTCGAGCCAGGGGGACCGCCTCCTCCCGGAGGGCCGCATGCGGGCCTGCCACCACGGCATGGAGGGGGACCGCATCCACCCGGACCGCCGCCGCACGAGCAGCCGCCTCCGCATGGGGCACCTCCGGAAGAGCTACCGCGGGGCGCCGCGGTCGCGGCGGAGGCCCCGTCGGGTGAGCCAGCGCCGGAGACCGTTCCCGCCGCGGGCTCGGAGGGTTCGGTCGCCGCGGCTCACACGGTAGGGAAGGAAGGCGCGGGCTCGGTCGCCCCGGCCGTGGCGACGGTGCAGGGGACTCGCGTGGAGCCTCCGGAGGCTTCCACGGAGGAGGAGCCGGCGGGCCAGGCCGCGGCGCCATCGAAGGCGCAGGCGGGGCAGCCCAGGTCGCGGGAGTCCAAGGCCGCCACGGCCCTGCCGCCGATCAAGGGACTGATCGCGGTGGAGCAGCTGAAGGGTGGGTACTTCGCCATCGGCTCGGGAGTCGCCCAGCTCCGCAAGGGCATGGTCGTGAAGGTGGTGGGGCCAAAGCCGAACGGAAAGCTGAAGGTGATTGGCTCCGCGACGGTCCTGGACAAGGGCGCCAGGGGCAGGCGGGCGAAGCTGGATATGGATGACGCGGCCCGTGCGGCCCAGGAGCAGCTCTTCCTGGTCATGCCCGACGGCGCTCCCGAGCTGGCGCAGGCGGTCGAGCCTCCGCCGGAGCCCGTTCCCCCTGTCTCCGCGCCGCCTCCACCGCCTCAGCCCAAGGTGCTGGATCTCTTCGTGCGCCTCGCCGGTACCATCGACAAGGAATACGTCATCGACAACCGGGAGAGCACGGTCCTGTCGCGCTGCACCGCCACGCTGACGGGCAAGAAGTGGAGCGAGATCAAGAGCCTCAAGACGGGCCCGAATCACGTGGATGCGGGCTCGTTCAAGCTGAAGCTGACCGTGCCCAACGTCGCCAAGGGCCGGATGCTCATCGAGTGCGCCGAGGGCGTCGCCGAGGTGGGCATCCGAGGCTGAGCGCCCCGGCCCCTCCTGCCGGGCGCACGCTGGCCCAACTGGTCTGCTTGTCATACCAGTTGGGTACCGGTCTCGCGCACTCAGTGCTTCAGGCGCGAGGCCACCTCGGGGCACTCCTGCTGGAGCTCCAGCGCTTCTGGGTGCTGGCCCTGGATCTCCCGAGCCAGCCGCGACAGTGAGCGCCGGCACATCCAGGTGCCCACGTGCTGCTTGTAGCCGTGGCAGCACTTCCAGCCGGTGAGCTTGCTGCCCAGGAAGACGAGGGTCTCATTGCGCGTGGGCGTGGTGATGAACCACGCGGCCAGGGCGAGCGCGGCCACCCACGGCAGCTGCGGGCCCAGCCCCAGCACCCACGCCTTGCGCCCGAGCCCGGGCCGCTCGCCGTGCAGTCGCAGCACCCGGTCCAGCGGGCGCGAGGGGAGCAGCGGCGCCATCAGCATGTCCGGCAGCGCGGTGAAGGCTCGGGCGAAGGCGACCGGCAGGCCCGGAGGCTGGCTCTCGGCGTTCACCAGCCGCACGTCGAACAGGCGCCGTCCCAGCGTCCACCCGCGCACCCCGCCCACCACCGAGATGAGCACCCACGCGCAGACCATGGCCGCCAGCATCCGGACGAGGGACTGCTCCCAGTCCAGCGCTCGCGCCGCGCCCCAGCCCAGCAGGGCCGCCGTCCCCAGGTCCAGCAGGTCCGCGGACCACAGGCGGAGACGGAACCGGACGTGTGCCGGTGAGAATTGTGATCCGAACAGCGCCCCTTCGCTCATCCGCCCACGGCTCCTTGCGCGCCAGCATAATCGGTCCGGGTGGGAGATGGTGTGAAGTGACGCCGTGAATCACCCGGGCGAACCGAATACGGTAGGCCCATGTCCGCGCCCCGGAAGCCACGCCTCCTCCCTGGACTGCTCGGCGGCAGCTTGCCCCTGGGGCTGCAGGCCGTGTCCGCCGCGCTGCTCGTCGCGTGGCTCGGAGGGCTCGACGGACTCTCGCGCACCCTCGGCATGGCCGGCCGCTCCATCCACCTCATGGGCGTGCTCTGCCTGGGGTGCACGGTGGCCCTGGCGCTCGTCCTCTTCCTCGTGACCGCGGGGCGTAACGTGCCCGGGGTGGTGCCCGTGGTGCTCGCGACGGTGCCCTGGCTGGCGGGCCTGTCCGGGGCGCTGCAAGGCGCTCGAAGCACGATCGCGGCCATGGCGAGCGCCTCCGAGGAGAGCCGGCTCGTCCTCCTCCTCCAGGGCACCGGTGAGCTGCTCTGCGCGCGGCTGCTCGGCGCATGGTCCAGCGCCACGCTGCTGCTGGCCACCGCGGCCGCGCTCTTCCTCGCCCGGGCCACGCGCGCGGACTCGAGGCCGGGCGACCGGAGGCTCGAGGCCGGCGTGGTGCTGCTGGTGGCGCTCCTCGGCGCGCTGGCCGCCTTCGAGTCGGGGGAGCTGTCCCGGGTGCTCGTGGCGACCGCCACCGTCAATCCGGCGGACCAGCTCACCGTGCTCCTCGCGGGCGCCGAGTCGCTGCGCGTCTCGCGGCTGCTGCGCCCCGTGCTGGGCGTGGGCCTCGTCCTCGCGGGCCTCGCGCTGGGCGCACGCAAGCTGCCGCGGCGGCCGAGAGAGCCCGCGGCGTTGCTCACCCTGTTGCCGCTCGCCGTCGTCCTGGCCGGTATCCTGTGGGCGGACGGCCGCCCCATGGCCCGGATGAGCGAGGCTCTGGAGCAGGCCTCCCAGCGCCCCGCGGTGCTCTCCGGACTGAGGCTGCTGCCCTTCGGGGCGGACCAGGGCATCTCCCGGGTGGACGTCATCGCCACGGCGCGAGGGCTCTCCCGGCCCGGAGGCAGCGAGGTGCCCTGGAGCGCGGGCGACAAGTCCCTCATGGACTTCCTCCGGGAGCCCGTGGCGCACCTGGCCCGGCAGGAGCCCGTCCAGGGCGAGCCTCCGCCCTCGCTCGAGCTCGCCGTGGATGCGGGCCTCCCGGTGGCGGAGCTGCGGAGGCTGATCGACCTGGCGACGCAGATGGAGCTGACCACGCTCTGCTTCGTCGGCACGCGTGCCCCCGAATCCGAGGCGCCCAGACTGGCCGCCGCCCTGTCGGGAACCTCGCCCTTCCTCCAGCAGGCCGCCACTGCACTGCGGTCCACGCCGGGGACCGTCCGGGTCATCCTGTTGCCCATGCTCCACTCGAGCGCCTTCCAGTCCGCGGGCACATGGGTGGGCGAGCTGGGCGCCGAGCCGCGCGTCACCCTCTCGGAGGTGCCCGTGGGGACGAAGGCGACACAGGTGCTCGAGCTCGCCAGGGAGGATGAGGGGCCCCAGGCCTTCGTCGAGCGAGGCAGCGTGCTGCACCTCACCGTGACGGAGCACGCCTCGCTGGAGGACGTGGCGAAGGCCGTGCAGCGCAGCCGCGTCCAGGGCTTCACGGTGCTGCTGTCCGCTCGGCCACCCCCCGGCTCCCGCCACCCCTGAGCCGGCTCGGGCATGCGAGCAGACCGCCTCTCCCGGCTCGCTCCGCCACAGCCGGAGTCGTAGCCCGCTGTCGACTTTCCGCAGTGGTCGCCTCCCGCGACACGCCCCATCTTCCTGTCAGCACGGAGCGGGAGCCACGCTCACCGGGTGGCGCGACCCTGGGATTCGAACCGGAGGATCCGGCGGACCGCGGTCTCGGACCCGGCGCTCACGCGGAGTGAGGACGCGAGGCCCAGGCGAGGGAGGCATGCGGGTCCAGATGGACCTGGGGCCTGCTCCGGCGCGCGAACCGGCGGCAGCAGCGAGGGGGGGCGGGCAAGGGGGCAGGTGGTCTCTCGTTGCTGCCGCCGGGGAGTGATTGCCCCTTGGTGGCGGGGTGGGTTTGCTGGACACTGGAGCCGCATGTCTACGTGGAGCCAGAGGCGTCCCGGGCTCCGAGCCCTGCTTGCTCCGTGCGTCCTCTTGCTGCTGCTCGCGGGGACGCCGAGCCTCGGGCGGGAGCCGAACCGCGCCCTCTCCCAGTACAGCCACCAGGCGTGGCGCAACGAGGACGGGCTGCCGCAGAACACCGTCCTCGCCCTCCAGCAGACCCAGGATGGCTACCTGTGGCTGGGCACCTTCGAGGGGCTGGTCCGCTTCGATGGCGCTCACTTCACCGTCTTCGATCGGCACAACACGCTGGAGCTGAGCGAGCACGGCATCCGCACGCTCCTGGACGACGGGGCCGGCGGGCTGTGGGTGGGGACGAAGAAGGGCATCCTTCACTACGCGCAGGGCCGCTTCCAGCGCCTGCCGGAAGAGGGCGATCTGCGGCAGGTGAACGTGCAGGCGCTCGCGCTGCAGGGCTCCACCCTGTGGGTAGGAACCTCCCTGGGGCTGGAGCAGGTCCCCCTCGTGGGAGAAGGCCCGCGGAGGCGCTTCACGACACGGGACGGGCTGCCGAGCTCCCAGGTCGAGGCGCTGGCCGTGGACGGCACGGGCACGCTGTGGATCGGCACGCGCGAGGGGCTGGCGCGGCTGTCCGCGGGCAGGCTCGAGGCCGTGGTGCTGCCCACGGGGACGGACTCGCGGGTGCGCAGCCTGCGGGCGGCGCGGGACGGCACGCTGTGGGTGGGCACGTACTCCGGGCTGCTCGCCCTGCGGGACGGGAAGTTCACCTGGTACGGCCCGGAGCACGGGATTCCGCGCTACGAGGTATCGGCGCTGTGGGAGGACCGGGACGGGGTGCTGTGGGTGGGCCACGAGACGGGCCTGTACCGCCACACCGCCGGGAGCTTCACCGCCTTCGGGCCGAAGGAGGGCCTGTCGGGCACGCGGGTGTACTCCATCTTCGAGGACCCCGAGCGCAACCTCTGGGTGGGCACGGCGGATGGAGGGCTCAACCGCCTGAGCGCGGGCCCCTTCATCCCCTACGGCGTGCCCGAGGGGCTGTCGCATGATCTCGTCCGCACCGTCCTGGAGACGCGCGACGGCACGCTCTGGCTGGGCACGCTGGGGGGCGGGCTCCACCGGATGAAGGACGGGCGCATCACCCGCGTGGGCGCGGCCGAGGGGCTCGAGGACGAGAACATCCGCTCGCTGGCCCAGGGCTCGGACGGCACGCTGTGGGTGGGTACTCACCACGGGGCCTTCCGCTACGACGGCAAGCGCTTCACGCAATTGCGCCGGGAGAACGGCCTGCCGTTGGACCTGGTGTGGGCCATCCTCCCGGACTCGCGGGGGGATGTGTGGTTCGGCACCTCCTCGGGGCTGGTGCGCATGCACGAGGGCCGCTTCACCGTGTTCACGCCCGAGCAGGGCCCGGTGGCCGAGGCCGTCATCTCCATGCTGGAGGACGCCACGGGCACCCTCTGGTTCGGCACGCACGCGGGGCTGGTGCGCTACGCCAACGGCACCTTCACGCGGATGACGGATGCCGCGCTGCACCACGAGACCATCATGGCCCTGTACGCGGAGCCGCCCGGCACGCTCTGGGTGGGGACCTACACCGGGCTGGTGCGCCTGAAGGACGGGAAGGTGTCGCGCATCACCTCGGCCCAGGGGCTGGCGGACGACAGCATCTTCAACCTGCTGCCCGACGCGGAAGGCTTCTTCTGGATGAGCAGCAACAAGGGCATCTCGCGGGTGAGCCGGCGCGAGCTGGAGGAGGTGGCCGACGGCCGGCGCGAGCGCGTGCGGGCCAGCAGCTACGACGAGCGGGACGGGCTGCGCAGCGCGGAGACGAACGGGGGCTCGCAGCCGTCCGGCTGGAGGACGCAGGACGGGCGCATCTGGTTCACCACCCTGCGAGGCGCGGTAGCGGTGGATCCAAAGGACGAGCGGCTCGAGCGCCACCCCCCCGAGGTGCGCCTCCAGGAGGTGCGGGTGCATGGCCAGCGGGTGCCCCTGGCTCCGAGGCTGGAGCTGGCGCCGGGCCGGCAGGACCTGGACATCCGCTTCACCGTCTTCGCGCCCCAGGCCCCCCAGCGCGTGCCGGTGCGCTACCGGCTGGAGGGCTTCGACGACGACTGGCAGGACGCCGAGGGCCGGCGCACGGTGGCCTACACGCGGCTGCCACCGGGCACCTACCGCTTCCACGTGATGGTGGCCGACCGGGAGGGGCTGTGGCGCGAGCCGGGGGTCGTGCTCGAGGTGACGCTGCAGCCGTGGTTCCACCAGACGGTGTGGTTCTACCTGCTCTGTGTGCTGGGGGTGGGAGGGGTGGCGGCGGTGAGCTACGGCTGGCGGGTGGGCCGGCTCAAGCAGCGCGAGCGCTGGCTTCAGGCCCGGGTGGAGGACCGGACCAAGGAGCTGGCCCGGGCCAACCAGGAGCTGGATGCGAACCTGCGCACCCTGCGCGCCACCCAGTCCCAGCTCGTCCAGGCGGGGAAGATGGCGGCGGTGGGGACCCTGGCCGCCGGTGTGGGGCATGAAATCAACAACCCGCTGTCCTACATCGTGTCCAACCTCGAGCATGCCTGCGAGGAGGCGGGCGGGTTGATGCGGCGCCTGGAGGAGGGGCCGGAGGATGTGCGCGAGCGGCTGCGGGAGATGGAGCAGGTGCTGCGCGAGGCGCTGATGGGGGCGGACCGGGTGCGGCGCATCGTCCGGGACTTGAAGACGTTCTCCCGGCAGGACGAGGACACACGGGGGCCGGTGGACCTGCGGGCGGTGATGGACTCGGCGGCGAAGCTGGCGGCGGGTGAGCTGCGCCCCAGGGCCCAGCTGCTCCGGGACTACGCGGAGGTGCCCCGGGTGGAGGGCAACGAGGCACGGCTGGCGCAGGTGTTCCTCAACCTCATCATCAACGCGGCCCAGGCGCTGCCGGAGGGCCGGCCCGAGCAGAACGAGGTCCGCCTTGTCACCCGGCGTGTGGGTGAGGACCGGGTGGCGGCGGAGGTCCACGACACGGGGAGTGGTATCCCCCCGGAAGTGGTGGGTCGCATCTTCGACCCATTTTTCACAACGAAGCCGGTAGGGGTAGGCACGGGGCTGGGGCTGGCGCTATGCCATGCCTTCATCACTTCGATGGGGGGCCGGATCGAGGTAGAGAGCCAGGTGGGGCGGGGAACGATGTTCCGGGTCACGCTGCCAGTGGCCCGCGGGGAGACGGTGGTCCAGCCGGCGCGAGCAGTGGAGTCCAAGGAGGGAGTGTTGATGCGAGGTCGGGTGCTGGTGGTGGATGATGATCCGTTGGTGAGTTCCGCGTTGCGGCGCACGCTGTCGCGCGAGCATGACGTGGAGGTGGTGGTGAGCTCGCGGCGGGCGCTGGAGATGTTGATGTCTCCGGAGGGCAGCTACGACGTCATCCTCTGCGACCTGATGATGCCGGAGATGACGGGGATGGAGCTGCACGCGCAGCTGGCGACGGCGGCGCCGGAGCGGGCGCAGCGGATGGTCTTCGTCACGGGCGGGGCGTACACGCCGGCGGCGCAGACCTTCCTGGAGCGGGTGCCCAACCCGCGGCTGGAGAAGCCCTTCGAGCCGGAGAAGCTGCGCGAGCGCGTGCGCGAGTGGGTGGTGAAGGCGCGCGGCGCGTCCTCGGGTACACCCGCGTAGGCGCGGAGGGCTGGGCGCCGGCTCAGCCCTAGGAGCCACCTGCGGGTTTCTTGTCGAGGAGCAGATCCCTGGCGCGGACGAGCTCCTCGCGCTGCTGGAGCACGAGCTGCTTCAGGTCGGGCGCGAGCCCATCCAGGCGCGAGGGGTCTCTCTGCTGGAGCTGGGCCTGGAGCGCCGCCTCGATGACGGCGGGCGGGGCATCGGGTGAGACGCCGAGCAGGGAGGCGGCCTTCTGGCGGGCGCCTTCGCGGAGCACGGCCGGGTCGCCCACGGCGGCGAGGAGGCGGGCGTCCTCATCGCTCGAGCCGCGGAGGCTGGGGGAGGAGGACGCGCCTCCGCGGACGAAGAAGGAGGCCACGGCGGCGACGCCGGCCACGCCGAGCGCGATGAAGAAGAACAGCCGCCGCTGCCGCTCCTGCTGGAGGAGCTGCTGGCTGCCGGTGAGTCGCTCCAGCTGCTCGGCTTGCTTCGCGGAGGCCTTGAGCGAGCGCGAGGGAGCGCCCGCCGACTCCAGCTGCTGAGCCATCTCGCGCTCGAGCATGTCGAGCTGTTCGCTGGAGTAGGCGGAGAAGGAGTTCTTGCCCAGCGTCCCCAGGTAACCCGCCGTTCCCGCCGCACCCACGGCGAGCATGATGAGCAGCCACCGCATCGACCCTTCCTCCTGTGTGGCGGGAGAGGCTACCGCCGAATGGTGACTCGAGGCGCGGCACAATCTCGGCTGGGCCTGCGAACAGGTGTGGAGACAGGAGGCGGCGTGTGCTCAAGGCTTGCCCGGCAGGGGCTCCATTGCCTTGCCAGGCTTCTTGGAGCGCATCTTCTGGGGGGCCACGTCGAGCTTCACCGGGACCGTCTTGCCCTGGTTCTGCGTCCGGGGCTCCTCGAGCCTCGCTGACTTCTCCTGGATCGGCGGCGCGGCCTGGGCGCTCTGCTCGACAGGGAGCTTTCGCTGCGGCTCCGGATCCTTCGAAGTCGCGGGCTCCTTCGTCGCAAGCTTCTTCTCCGTGGCTTCCTTCGGGTCGTCGCCCGCGGTGGAGACAAGGGCCAAGCGTCCCGGCCCCAAGACCAGGAATGCTCCCAGCGCCAGGGCCGCCGCGCCGCCCACGCTCAGCGCTCCCACGGGGATGCGACGCTCCAGCAGCTTCAGCGCGGCCTCGGCGCTGGCGGGCCGCTGTTCGGGCTTCTCGGCCAGCAGCCGTGACAGCAGGGTGCGCAGCCGCCTCGGCACACCGGGAGGCAGGGGCCGCTCATCGGGAATCCCGCCCGCGAGCGCCTCGTGCAGCACGAGCCCCAGCGCATACAGATCCGAGCGCGCATCCGCGCGGCCCAGCCGCTGCTGCTCGGGCGCCATGTACCGCAACGAGCCAATCAGCGCGGCCGAGGCCGTGAGCGTGGTGGCCCCATCCAGGCGGGCGATGCCGAAGTCACACAGCTTCACGCCGTCCTTCGCCAGCAGGAGGTTGCTCGGCTTCACGTCACGGTGGACGAAGCCACGCGCATGCGCCGCGCCCAGCGCCGACAGCACCCGCCGCGCCAGCCCCTCCACCTCCGCCGCCGGCAGGGGCCCCTCCGCCAGCCTCGCGCGCAGGTCCGGCCCGTCCACCCGCTCCATCGCATACCAGCAGAAGCCGCGCTCCTCGCCCTCGGCCAGCACTCGCACCACGGCGGGGTGCTCGATGCGCCGCAGGGCCTCGGCCTCGCGGCGGAAGCGGGCGCGCACGGAGGGATCCGCCGCCACCATCGCGGACAGCACCTTCACCGCGCACGGGCCCAGGGCGCCCTCGGCCTCGTACACCGTGCCCATGCCGCCCGCGCCCAGCCGCCGCTTCAGGGACAGGCCCCCGAGCTGCTCGCCGGACAGATCTACCTCGGGCGACAGGCGCGCCGTGCCGGGCGCCGTCTCCACTCGGGCCAGGTCCACCTCCACCCCACACCCGCTGCACGTCGCCACGACGGCGGCTCGCGCTCCGGGCAGTGGCGTGCGGCAGGCAGGGCAGAGAAAGTTCATTCGAACAGGTTGATTCCGTACTCTTCGATCTTCCGGTCCAACGTCGGCCGGGAGATGCCCAGCGCCTCGGCGGCCGTCGACTTCACGCCCTTGGCCCGCTTCAGCGCCAGGACGATGTGCTCACGCTCCACCGTCCGCACCACGTCCGCGAGTGTGACACCGGGCGCGGGCGCGCTGTTCCCACCCGTCATCGGCTTGGGCTCGGGCGCCACCACCTCGGGGGGCAAGTCCAGCAGGCCGATGAGGTCTCCCGGCGCCTTGAGGACGAGCGCGCGCTCGATGGCGTTGGCCAGCTGGCGCGCGTTGCCCGGCCAGGGACAGGCGCGCAGGGCGGCACGAGCCTCGTCCGTGAAGCCCGTGGCGCGCCGGCCGAGCTGCGGCCCCATGCGCGCCAGGAAGCGCTCGGCCAGGGGGAGGATGTCCTCGGGCCTGTCCCTCAAGGGCGCCAGGTGGATGCGCACCACGTTGAGGCGCCAGTAGAGGTCCTCCCGGAAGTTGCCCGCGCGCACCGCCTCGATGAGGTTGCGGTGGGTAGCGGCAATCACGCGCACATCCACCGGCACGCCCGCGCGCCCGCCCACACGGTGCACCAGCCGATCCTGCAGCACGCGCAGCAGCTTCACCTGCAGGGCCGCGGGCAGGTCCCCCACCTCGTCGAGGAACAGGGTGCCGCCGTCAGCCTGCTCGAAGACGCCGGCGCGAGCATTCACCGCCCCGGTGAAGGCGCCCTTCTCGTGGCCGAACAGCTCGCTCTCGGCGAGCTCGGCGGGGATGGCGCCGCAGTTGACGGCGATGAAGGGCCCTTTCGAGCGGGTGCCCAGGGTGTGGATGGCGCGCGCCACCTCCTCCTTGCCGGTGCCGCTCTCGCCGGTGATGAGGACGGTGGACTGCACCTGCGCGGCGGCGTTGACCAGCCGCATCACCTCGCGCATGGCGTTGCTCTCGGCCACGGGCGACGAGTAGGTGAGGGTGCTGGGGATGTGCGGCTCGGGCGGCGGGCAGAGCGAGGGCCCCGCGGCTCCGGCGAGCGCTCCGGCCAGGGCCAGCTCGTCATCGGAGAAGGCGGTGTCTCGCAGGATGCAGAGCGCGCCGGCCGGGCCGCCTCCCGTGTAGAGGGGGGCGTACAGGACGTGGGCATCGCCCTGGCGCACGCGCGTGAGCAGGTTGTCCGTCTCGGGGCGGGCCTGGGCCTCGGGCATGGCCAGCGCCCGGCCGAGCTTCAGCGCGGCATTCACCAGCTCCCGGCTCAGGGTCACGTGGGAGCCCACGGGCCGGGCCAGCAGCGGGTGCAGCATGCCATTGGGGGCCAGCCGCAGCACGGTGAGCGCCGTGGGCCGCAGCGCCGAGTCGAGCGCCTCGAGCACCAGGCCCGCGGCGGCCTCGGGCGAGGAGGCGGTGGCGGCGCGCAGGGCCAGCTCCCCGGCGCGCGCGAGCGCCTCCGAGGTCGGCGGAATGCCGCTGCGAGCCGTCTCCGGCCGGGTGCGGGTGAGCACGAGGGTGGACTCCCCGTCCCGGGCGCGCAGGGCCTCGAAGGAGGGCTCGTACACCAGGACGCTCTCGCCCACGGAGATGTGGTCTCCGGGGCGCAGCCGCGTGGTCTCCTTGAGGAGCTGGCCGTTGAGCCACGTGCCATTGCGAGAGCCCAGGTCCCTGAGCACATGGCCCGCGGGGCCAATGGGCTCGATGGTGCAGTGCTCCCGACTGACCTTGTCATCGAGGAGCTGGAGCCCGCCCTCGGCGGCCCTGCCCACGATGAGGGGGGAATCCAGCTCTCGCGCTATGCCCCGGCAGGGGCCGAACATCGCCACCAGTCTCGCCACGGCCAGCATACTAACGGCTACCGGGGCGTCGTGGGGGGTTGGGGGAGCAGCCTGTACGGGATCCACCAACCAGGGAGGCCAGGCTGGCGGCCAGGGCGACGAGGAGGACGAGCAGGGAGGGCAGGGTGCCAGCCATGGGCTCCTCGGTGGCGGATGGGGGGCTACTTCTTCTCGGAGGACCCGAAGAAGGTGCCGTGGATGGCCTTGCCCTTGGAGCGGAACACCTTGTTCTGCACCTGCTGGGCCGGCTGGGCCTGGGGCCCCGAGCCCTTCACGAAGTCGTCGATGTCCTTGTGCTTGAGGGAGCGGGCCTTGGCGCGAGCGCTCTCGGCGTTCTCCGGGCGGCCCGGCTGCTTCTCCAGCGCGGCGAGCACATAGGAGGCGAGCAGCTTGCGCTCCAGCTTCCCGTAGAGCCTGGGGCTGTCGAAGACGTCCACCACCTCCAGCTCGCCGTTGATGGCCACGGCCAGGCCGGCCATGCGCTCGTCGCGCGGCAGCTTCGCCTGGAGTTCGTCGAGGTACTGGCCGATGCGCGCGCGCAGCTTCGCGTCCTGGAGCACGCGCCGGTAGGTGCCGGTGGGGCTGGAGACGCCGGAGGCCTCGGACTTGCGAGCCACCTCGCCCCAGACGGCGCCCTGCTCGGAGAAGAGGGCGGCGCGGCGCAGGTCCGGGTGGGCCACGGCGAGCCCCGGCTGGAAGGTGAGGTCCTTCCCGTTCCAGCGGCCCTGCTCGACGCAGACGACGGGCACGCGGCGGCGCTCGCCGGCGTCCACCACGACGTCGGACTGGACCATGCGGTCCTGCTTGCCGCCGAGCACCACCTCGCCACCGAGCAGGTACAGCGGGCGGGTGTCGCGGTTGCGCACGGCGAGCTCGGGGACGGAGCCGCCCTCACCCACCTCGCTGATGACGACCTGGCGCGCGGCCTGGGCCTCCTCGAGCACGGTGTAGTCGTCGTAGGGCGGGCCCTTGCGCGTGTGCAGGGGAATGACGGCGAGGTTGTAGGCGAGCACGGGCTCCCCGGCCTCGAAATCCCCGAGGCTGAAGTCCGAGGCATGCTCCTGCGGCGCGGGCGCGGCGGCGGAGGGAGGGGAGTGCTGGGCCTGCGCAATGGGCGCCTGGGAGGCATTGAGGATGCTCTGGGCGATGGCCAGGGACGAGACGAGCAGCAGGGGAACGGCGAGGACGGCGAGGGTGCGCTTCATGGGAACCTCCGGGTTCGAGGACTCCCCATGCAAGGCGCCGTGCCAGCCCTGCTCCCTCGGGAGGGCCCGGCGGACGTGTAACGCCGCATGACGGTCTGTCACGCCATGTGACAGCCGGAGGGAGGGGGCCTGCCTGGGAGGTGGATCGAACTATGATGGTCCAAGGAAGGGACTCCGCCATGAGGCCTCGCCCCCTGGAATCCACTGCTCCGTTGAAGCCCCTCTGGGCCGCTGCGCTGTTGATGGTAGGCACGCTGGGGTGTCCGCATGCCTTCGGTCGAGGAGGCACCATCGACCGGGCTGTCCACAAGGACGCCACGCAAACAGCGCGCCCGCCGATGGACTACGACTGCCCGGTGCTGGCGCAAGACGTGGAAGAGTTCTGCGAAGAGGCGGCCGACATGGAGGAGTGCCTCAGGAGGTGCCGTCAGTGACGAGGCGCGCACTGCTGGGGCTGCTTGCGGGACTGCTCCTCTCGGTGCCGCTGATCATCATCGCTGCCTATGCCGCATGGGAAGGACTTCGCCTTCCTGTCGAGGAAGCGATTCCTGTCAGCCCGGTCCTCTCAATGGAGGAGCGTCTGAGGCTCGCGACGTATCAGCGCGAATGCGGAAAGGGCAAGGAGTGTGAGCCCCCTCTGGGATGTCTCCCCATTCCCGCGCTTTTCAAGTCGCATTGCACCGACAGCGAGTGTGTTTCCGATACGCAGTGCCGGGAAGGGTTCTCCTGCCAGGTGCTCCGGACCGTGAAAGGTCCTCGGGTTCGCGCATGTCTCCCGGTGGGGATCCGCCAGGAAGGACAGAGATGCGTGAGCATTCCGAGCGATAAGGAAGAAGCGTGCGGGCCGGGTTTGCTCTGTGGTGCGGATTGGTGTGGTCGGCCCTGCAAGGGCGCGGCACTCGGGGACTGCCCGGAAGGTTTTTTCTGTGCGGACGTGTCACCCGGGCCTCTGTGCCTGCCAACGTGCGCGGAGCGAAGCTGCCCGGATGGTCAGGGTTGTGTCTCCTTCAATCGAGGAGCGTCCGTCTGTGCGGTGGTGCATGGAGTCAACTGCCGGCAATCCGACTGTCCTTCAGGGAAGGAATGTGTGGTCCTCCAGAAGGAGGAGCGCCCGGGCGAAGCGTGGATGGAGTGCGCTCAACCGTGTGGAGAGGGAAGGCCCTCCTGCCCGGAGGGGCGCATCTGCCACCGCACTTATTGCCAGAGGCCTTGCAATCCTGAAGAGACAGATACCTGCGGGCCGGGTTACGTCTGTGGGCGCTTCCGAGCCGACGAGCCCTGGGTATGCCGGTTTGATCGCCGTCGGACGGCAACGGAGAGCGAAGGGCCCTGAGCTCCGACTCAGGCCACCGCCGTGTGGGCACTCGGCAGCGAGCCCTCCGCCGCGGGAGGCGGGACCTGGGAGCCCTGGGGCTGGGGCTGCGCGTCCTTCCAGGGCAGCAGGGTGCGCAGCTCCCCGGCGAGCCGTGCGAGCTGCTCGGCGGTGAGGGACACGTCCTCGATCATCTCCGCATGCGCCTGGATGATGCGCTGCAGCTGCACGGCCCCGGTGGAGATGGCGCGCGTCGTGTCGGCCTGCTCCTGCGACGTCGTCACCGCGGCGCCCATCAGCTTCTGGAGCTCGGTGACGATCTGCTGGATGTTCTCCAGCGTCCGGCGCGCATCGATGGAGCTGCTCTCGCACTGGAGGGTGCTGGCGCGGATGGTGCCCATGCCCTGCAGCGCCGAGTCGAGCTGCGAGCGGATGCCCTGGGTCACCTCCTGGACCTTCACCGAGCTGTCCTTGGAGGCCTCGGCCAGCCGGCGCACCTCGCGCGCCACCACCGCGAAGCTTCGTCCGGCCTCGCCCGCGCGCGCCGCCTCCATGGCGGCATTGAGCGCCAGGACATCCGTCTGGTTGGCGAACTCCTGGATGGTCTCCGTGAACTCGACGATGTGCCGGGTGTGCGCCTCCAGCTCCTGGAAGCTGACCTCGGTGAAGCCGATGGCCTGGCCGATCTCGCTCACCCCGCGCTCCACGTGCGCCATCTCGGCGTCGATGCGCTCGGTGTGCCCGCTGGCCTGGGCGACGATGTTCCCGGCGCCCGAGGCGCGCGTCGAGGCAACCTGGGTCATCGTGGCGACCCGCTCGCTCACCTGGACGATGCGCGCCATCTCCCGGAGCGCGCGAGACGACTCCTCGGACAGCCCCACCGTGGAGCCCCGCAGCTTCTCCACCAGCGCGGAGGCCGTCTCGGCGGCCTGGCACAGCCGCGAGTGGGAGGACTCCAGCTCGCGCACCGTCGAGCCCATCTCCCGCTTGAGGAAGAAGTGCTGGCGCAGGGAGCGCAGCACGCGCTCGAGCGACCAGGCGACGCACACCGTGAGGGCCGCCAGCGTCGCGATGCCCAGCATGCGCGGCGTCAGGGGCGCCGCCGCGTCCAGGGCGAGCTCCAGCACCGCGTAGCTCGTCACCACGAAGGCATAGAAGATGCCGCGCGCCTGGGCGCGCAGCGGCAGGATGAGCGGCACGAAGAAGACGCTCCACATCAGCAGGGCGGCATGGGGCAGCGAGCGCTGGGTCCCCGCGCAGTAGAAGGCGGCCTGGCTGGCGACGAGCCACGCGCCCGTCATCCCCACGCCGGGCCCGGGGTGGGTCCTCCACTCCGGGAAGTTGTTCAGCACCGCGAGCAGGGCCACCGGGAGCAGCAGGCACAGCAGCCGGGCGCCCACGATGATCGTCAGCGGCTGAGGGGCGCTGACGGCTCCCAGGCTCACGCTCAGCACATCCGACAGCAGCAGGAGCACACTACCCAGCAGGGCGGTCCTCCCCAGGCGCTGCGTCCGCTGGGGCCACTGCTCCCAGAGGAAGGAGGCGTAGGCGGACCACGCTTGGGATGAGGGCGGAGCGGAGTCCATCATGGGCACCGACAGTATCCAATAGGTTGGATGTTTCGGGAAGGGACCGGACGCCGTGTACGCCTGGAGTGGCAGGACAGGGGCGAGCAGGCAGGGGAGGGCTGGAGCTTCCGCCACTCGGCTTTTGGGGGGAGGGAGCGGCCAGACGTCCACCGATGGATTCACCCGGGCTCGGGATGTCCCCATGTTGAGAAATGGAGTTGGGGAGTCCTACGGTCAGGAGAGGGGAGGCCGAAGGGGGAGCTTGGGCTACACAGGAAAGGGGAACCGGCGTGATGCACCGCCTGCGTCGATGGACGGTCATTGTGGGAGTCGCTGGAGGGCTCTTCGGGCTGGGGTTTGCCTGTCGGGACGCGGACGGGCCGCCGAGCGCCCGTGAGCGTGAGGCCCGCTCGCTGGTGCTGCGGGACTTGATCGCCTCGCGGGAGAAGCTGCCCGAGCCGGAAGAGCTGCAGGCGCAGCGGAGGGATCTCCGGGCGGAGATTGAGCCCGGCGATGCGTCAGCGCATGGCGGCTCGGGCAGGGCTCAGCCCGCGGCGAGCACCCTGGGCCTGGTCGTCTGGGTGGGGGATGACGAGCTGCTGGTGAGGGACACCGGTGGGGTGGAGCGGGACGTGCGCGTCCTGGATGACACGCGCTTCCGGCAGGGAGACCGGGAGGTGAGCCGGAGGAGGGTGGAGAAGGGGGCCGAGGTCCGGGTCGCCTACGACGTGGAGCAGGGGGAGTGGGTGGCGCGCGAGGTGGAGCTGATCCGCTCGCCGGCCGCCTCGGCCGCGGAGGCACGGGGCGAGGGTGCCCTGACCCAGCCCCTGCCGAGATAGCCGCGGCGGCGGAGTCCCGCAAAGAGAAGGGCCGCGACCCCTGGGAGCCGCGGCCCTTCGTCCTCACGGATGCGCCGTGGGGCTCAGCCCGGAACTACGGGTTGGGCTGGCCCGGTGTGGCCGGCAGGAACAGGAAGTCGGCGTCGTTGTTGTTCGTGTCGAGGCCGTTCGGCGAGCGCTGGAGCGAGCCGGCCGCCGAGTTGGAATCCGCGGCGGTAGTACGAGTCCCCTCGACGAAGTTCAACAACTTCTCACCCGCTCCGGTCGTGATTCGGAACACAGGGTTCTGAAGAGCAGCGGGCGGAGTGGCCGTCTCGTAGAACACGCTGTCGATCAGCGTGCCCGTCGAGTCCTGGAGCAGACCGATGCCATCGCCCGTGCCGTTCTGCACGATGTCGGTGCCACCGCCGGTTGCGTTGGCGATGACGAGCCGCAGGACGGAGGCGGGAGGCGGATTGCTGGCGAAGTAGGCCGCCGAGGCCGCCAGGATGTAGCCGCCGGGCGCCAGCGACGTCACGGCGTTTCCACCCGCGTCCGTGACCGCGGACAAGGGGAAGCGCAGGTACTCCTTGCGCTGGGCGGTCGGACTGTCCGCGGGCGAATCGCCGTTGACGAGCAGGACGATGACGTCGCTCAGGGGGGCGGCGGCGCCACCGCGGTTGTAGAGCTCGAAGTACTCCGCGTTGTCCGTCCCGACGTTGTCGTAGTCGATCTCGTTGATGACGAGCGCCGGCCCGGGAGGCGGAGGCCCGAGGCCGCTGAAGCTCGCGGTCCTGGCCGTCGCATCCACCGGCGTGCCCAGCAGGTCCGTCACCTCGCCCGCCACGGTGACCGTGTACGTCTGACCGGTCGTCTGCGGGGTGGTGGTCAGCTTCACCACGTTGGAGCCATCCCCGCTGACGGCGGTGACGGTGAGCGACCCGATGGTGAAGTCAGCCGCCTGCAGGCTCGACGCCAGCATCTTGCGGTTGAACGTCAGCCAGACCTCGGTGCTGCTCACGGCCCGCGCGGTGTTCAGCTTGGGCGCCGGGCACGTCAGGGCCGAGAAGTCGCCGATGCCGTAGGCGGACGGCTGCGCCTGGGTCGACGTGGCGTTGGCGAACTTCCACATCGGCCCCACGTCGAGCGTGAAGGTGCAGGTGTCCTGCAGCTCGTACTGACTGACGAACGTCGTGGGCAGCCGCAGCCGCGGGAGGGTCCCGCTCGGCATGCCCGCCGTCGTGAAGTTGACCGCCAGGTGAGCGGTGCCGGCGCCCGAGAAGTTGCCGGACATCGTCCCCGTCACACGGAGGATCTTCCCGAAGTACGTATCGACGCCCGTCACCAGGTCCGAGGCCGTGGAGACGTCGACGGCGAGCCCCGCCGGCGTGGCGGTGTACAGGTTCTGCACGGGGTAGCCCCGAGCGACGATGGTCAGCCCGGAGACGTTCTTCCCGCCGCGCACCCTGCCGGAGTACTCGACCTTCTCGGCGATGGTGAGCGTGATGCGGTCGCCCACCTGCAGCGTGGAGGGGTCGGCCTCCACGAACATCGCGGGACCGTTGTACTGGGCCTGGAGGAAGAAGCCGGCCACGTCTCCGGCGGCGGCATCCCCGACCGCGGGCTTGATGTAGGTGACGAAGGCGTTCTCGATGGTGCGCGGCGGGCTGAGCGTGCCCACGGGCGCGTTGATGAACGCCTGGATCTGGCCGCTGGTGGTGACCGGATCGGCGCCCGGCGGAGTGACGCACGTCTTGCTGGTGTCGCACACCTGGCTCAGCGAGCAGTCGCTGTTGTTGCGGCACTGGACGCAGGCCATCTGGCCGTCGCAGCGCGGGCGGGTGGGATCCAGCGCGGCGCAGTTCGCGTCGGTGACGCAGACCTTGCACTCACCGTTGCCGTTGCTCGCCACCGTGTCGCAGAAGTCGGTGTTGCCCGGGGCGGCGGCGCACGCCGCGTCGGTGGTGCAGCCGCAGAAGTTGTTCGCCGTGCCGCAGGTGGGCCGGGTCGCGGTGCACTGGGCGTCGTTGAGGCACTCGACGCAGACGGACACGGGGGGAGGCGGCTTGCAGATGGGCGTGGAGGCGTTGGTGCATGAGGCGTCATCCGCGCAGCCCTCGCAGGCGGTGCCGGTCGCGTTGCACGTCTGGAAGCCGGAGCAGCCCTCGTTGCTGGCCGTCACGCAGACGTTGCAGGTGCCCACGCCGTTGTTGGCCGCCGGGTCGCAGAGAGAGGCCGGAGCGGAGCAGCCCAGGTCCGCGCCGCCCGAGGCGGCCGTATCCAGGCAGAGCTTGCAGCTGCCCGAGCCATTGGCCGCCGAGGCGTCGCACAGAGGCGCGGCGGCGGAGCAGCCCAGGTCCGTGGTGGTGCCGGACTCGGAGTCCACGCAGGCCTTGCAGACGCCCGCGCCGTTGCTGGCCGTCACGTCACAGACGGGAGCGGACGCGGAGCAGCCCTGGTCGGTGCCGTTGCCCGTGGCAGAGTCGACGCAGGCCTTGCACACGCCGGCGCCGTTGGCCGCCGAGGCGTCGCACAGAGGCGCGGAGGCGGAGCAGCCCGTGTCGGTGTCGTTGCCCTGAGCCGAGTCGACGCAGACCTTGCACTCGCCGCGGCCATTGTTCGCCGCCGTGTCACAGAAGTCGGTGTTGCCCGGAGCGGCGGCGCACGTCGCGTCGCTGGTGCAGCCACAGAAGTTGGTGGCCGTGTTGCAGGTGGGCCGGAGCGCGGTGCAGTGGGAGTCGTTGATGCACTCGACGCAGACGGCCACCGGAGGCGGCGGCTTGCAGATGGGCGTGGAGGCGTTGGTGCACGAGGTGTCGTCGGCGCAGCCCTCGCAGGCGGTGCCGGTGGCGTTGCACGTCTGCGAGCCGGGGCAGCCCTCGTTGGTGCTGGTCACACAGACGTTGCAGGTACCCACGCCGTCGTTGCCACTCGGGTCGCAGAGGGAGGTCGGCGTGGAGCAGCCCAGGTCCGTGTTGCCCGAGGCGGCGGTATCCAGGCAGAGCTTGCAGATGCCGGAGCCGCTGGCCGCCGTGGCGTCGCACAGGGGCGCGGCGGCGGAGCAGCCCAGGTCCGTGGTGGCGCCGGACGCGGAGTCCACGCAGCTCTTGCAGACGCCCGCGCCATTGTTGGCGGTCGGGTCGCAGAGAGGAGAGGTCGCCGAGCAGCCCAGGTCGGTGTCATTGCCGGAGGCCGAGTCCTCGCAGACCTTGCAGGTGCCCGCGCCATTGTTCGCGGCGGCGTCGCACAGGGGGGCGGAGTTCAAGCAGCCCAGGTCGGTGCCGTTGCCCTGAGCCGAGTCGATGCAGGACTTGCACTGGCCGGCGCCGTTGGCCGCCGAGGCGTTGCAGACCGGAGCGGTGGCGACGCAGCCCAGGTCGATGTCATTGCCCTGGGCGGAGTCCACGCAGGAGCGGCACACGCCGGCGCCGTTGGCCTCCGAGGTGTTGCAGATGGGAGCGGTATCGGCGCAGCCCAGGTCGGTGCCGTTGCCGGTGGCCGTGTCCGTGCAGGCCTTGCACGCACCGGCGCCATTGCTGGCCGTGGTGTCGCAGACGGGCGCGGTGTCGGCGCAGCCCAGGTCGGTCTCATCGCCCTGAGCGGAGTCCAGGCAGGCCTTGCAGACACCGGCGCCATTGCTGGCCGCGGTGTCGCAGACCGGAGCGGTGTCGGCGCAGCCCAGGTCGGTGCCGTTGCCGGTGGCCGTGTCCGTGCAGGCCTTGCACACGCCGGCGCCATTGTTGGCCGCGGTGTCGCAGACGGGAGCGGCGTCGGAGCAGCCCACATCGGTCCCATTGCCCTGGGCGGAGTCCGCGCAGGCCTTGCACACGCCGGCGCCATTGCTGGCCGAGGTGTCGCAGACCGGAGCGGTCGCCGAGCAACCCTGGTCGGTGCCGTTGCCGGTGGCCGTGTCCGAGCAGGACTTGCAGAGGCCCTTGCCGCCGTTGGCCGCGGTGTCACAGAAGAGGGGCGCGGCGCAGCCCACGGTGGCGGTGCAGGTGCGGCACACGCCCTGGGCGCCGCTGATGTCACAGATCTCGCCGGTGGCGCACGCGGGAGAGCACTCCTTGTCGCCGCCGGGATCCGTCTCGTCCCGAGCCTCGCACTTGTTCTCGTCGGTGCAGACCCACTCCTTGCCTTCGGGCGGGGCGCCTTTCTTGTTTCTACAGTCGAACTGATCGACGCACTCGTCGCCACATCCCGTGAGCGCCAGAACGCACACGGCGGCGCAGAGCGCCTGGACCCAGCTGCGCATCAACATGAAACACCCCTCCAAGGGTTGAATCGGGTGTCGTCACCCTTACACCTGCCTTGGAAGGGCCGTCCATGGATGGCGCGGCGCGCCATCGGCTTGTCACACGGGAGAAGCAGGCAAGGCCGGTTTTCAGGGCCTGGGCGCGCCGGACCTCGCTGGTTTTCCGGCGTACAGATCGATGACCTCGGAGAGGGTGTGCTGGCACACGGAGCAGAAGGGGACGCGATCGCGAGTGAACATGACGCAGTCGACCTGGGGGCGGTAGTAGCCGCGAGCCTCGTACATGGCGCCCTCGAAGGCGCCCACCTTGGCGGCGAACTTCTGCGAGCCGAGGAACTTCTCCTCCCAGTCGCGCTGGGAGGTGAAGAGCGCATCCATTTCGGACTCGGGGCGACGCTCGGCGCGGATCTGCCGGCGCTGCTGTTGAACCTGGCGGGCGTGAGCCTCGTAGGCCTCCTTGTCCCAAGGCGTGGGCAGCGGGGTGCCGGGGGAGAGGAGCGCCTTCCACTTGAGGGTGGCGGGATCCTTGAGCGCGGTGACGTTGCGCTCCCAGGGCTCGGGGCGATCCTCGGCGGGCAGGTAGGCGGAGTCGGAGGTGTAGTACTCGTCGGCGAGGCCGGCGAAGTGGTGACCGAACTCGTGGACGAAGACGTAGGGGGACCAGAGGCTGTCGGCGGCCACGGTGCCGTAGAGGTTGAAGATGCCTCCGCCGCCATAGGTGTTGCCGTTGACGAGGATCTCGACGACGTCGTAGGGCGCGAAGGAGGCGACGTCTCGGAAGGCGCGGTTGTCGAAGGTGAGCACGTAGCGCTCGCTGCCGAAGGCATCGTAGGTGGCGCCGACGGGCGAGCGGCGGTGCTGGCCGGTGGAGGGGCGGGAGATGCCGGACTCGGCGGCGGGAGGCATCAGTCCCCAGACATTGAAGTCGGCCTTGCGCTCCTTGAAGGGAGAGAAGGTGAAGAGGATGTCGGCGAGGCGGCGGGCATCCTTCTCGAACTTGGGGCGCTCCTGGGCGGTGTAGCCGTCGCCGAGGATGAGCAGGTCGACCTTCTCCTCGGGAGGACCGTTCTTGAGCACCGGCAGGAGCGGACCGGGCGAGGGGGGCTTGGAGGGATCGACGAACAGGTCCTTGGGGTCGACGACGAGGGACCAGATTTCGCGGAAGGAGTTCTGGGCGTCGCGCTTCTTGAGGAGGACCTGGACGGGCTTCTCGGGAGCGGGGAAGCGCAGGGACTCGTGGAAGGTGCGGTGGACCTCCTTGGCCTCGGGAGTGGTCTCCCACTCGCCATGGATGGAGGCGAAGCCGCGCGAGTAGAGGAGACGGTTGGTGGCCTGGTCTCGGACCTCGAAGAGGTACTTGCCGAGGTTGGTCTCGTCGATGGGACGGGACGGATTGCCGGGCCAGGGGAGGGGCTCGAGGACGAGCCGATCGAGGCTGAAGCGCTCCTCGGTGGCGTTACCGGTGTGGAAGTAGTCGACGCGGAAGGTGCGAGGAGTGGCGGCGGAGGCGCTGGTGGCCAGCACCAGGGCAAGCAGGAAGCGCATGGGGGCGCACTCTAGGCTCAGAAGGAGCCGGAGATGGAGGCGGAGGCTCCCTGAGGGGTGGCGGAGACGCCCACGTTCACGGGAGGCGGGGTGCTCGAGGGAGACAGGGCGAAGAGCACGGCGCCGGTAGCGATCGCGGCACCGGAGCCGACCAGCAGCCCGGTGAGGAGGTTGCCCTTGGAGGCGAGCGAGTTGCGGAGCTGGATGGCCTCGGTGTCGCCCGCGTTGATGCGCCCGCTGCCATTGAGCCGGTCATTGAGGGCATCGAGATCCTTCTGGGCCATGAGCCGGACGACACCCGCGCCACCGAGGGCCGCGACGCCGGCGCCGAGCGCCACATAGGAAGCGACGCGGAGGCCCGAGGTGGAGCCAGAGCGCGGCTGGGGAGCGCTGGAGGAGAGGCTGCCCTCCGGGAGACGGTCGGGGGCCGAGACATCCAGGCCGGACGAAGAGGAAGAGGCCACGGGAGCGTCACCCGCGGGCTGGATCCAAGGCGCCTTGCCATTGGTGCTGGGGACGACGAGGTTGGGCTGGGCCTTGCCGGTGGTGACGAAGTCGACGAGGGCGGCGAGGGCATCCGGGGGCGCATCGAATCCTGGAGTCTTGAAGCCACCCTCGCGGACTTTCTGGCCGCCCTCGACGTTGAGGACAGTGGCGGCGAACCACTTGGGCCCGCTGCTGGGAGTCTCGAGGCGCACGACGATGACCTCCTCGACGCCGAGCGTGCCACCGAGACGGACGGCATGGCTGAGCGTGCGCTCATCGGACTTGTCGCTGGAGGCGAGGCAGGGGAAGGGAGTGGCGGCGACGGAGCCCTCATAGGCGAGGTCGACGAGGACAGGAGTGTCAGGGCCCTGCGCCTGGATCTGACGCGGGAAGCTGACGGCGGAGCCCTTGACGACGGTGATGTCATAGGTGCCGGCGGCGACATCGAGGGTGAGAGGGGTCTGCCCGACCTTGAGGCCATCGAGGTAGACCTCGGAGGCGGGGAGGGTGGACTTCACGGCAAGCTTCACCTTCTTGGCCTTGGCGAGCTCGCCGCGCACCTTCTCGAAAGCCTGCCGGATGGAGGGCGCGTAGAGGGCGGGATCCAGCTTGTACTGGGGCTTGAGGCGCAGGACGTTGCGGAAGGCGGTGTCGCTCTCCTTCACCTTGCCCATGGAGCGGTAGTTGAGGCCGTGGAGGAGCTGGGCATTGGCATACAGCTGCCAGTGGGCATCACCGACGGGGAGGCGGGAGATCTCCTTGAGGGCGTCATTGATGGCCTGCTCGGCCTTGGAGTAGCGGGCCTCGTAGAACTGGTCCTGCGCGGCATCGAGCTGGCGCTGGAGGTCCTCGAAGCTCCCGGAGGGAGCGGGGAAGAGGCGCTCACTGAAGGCGGCGGGAGTCATGACGTCCTGGTCCTGCCGGGCCTTGAGGGCCTCATGGAACGCGCGGGCCTGGCTGCTGAGCTCGGCGTCCTTGCACTCGCCGCTGGCCACCACCAACCGCCGCGGTGCCGCCTGAGCGCCAAGAGACGCAAAAACGCAAAGGAGCGAAATGAATTTCATGGTCATGGAAGATCTCTGTGCTGTGACCTTGCAGATTGGACAGCGCGATAAAGTCAGTAGTTGTAACGATGGACACGGATACTCTTAGCCGTTGAGCCAGTCTTCTCCGGCCAGGCAAGATATAGATTCCCAGACCGGTCTAGAAGAAACGAGATGTTGAGAAAGTCTACGTTCTCCTGACTCAGAGCGATGGGAGAGCCGATGGTCGCCCATGCAGTGCCCGTCCAGCGTCTCAGGTTGATCTGAAGAGGAGCATCTAGTCCTGCTCGAGAATACTCTGCCCAAGCAACAATGAGGTTGCCTTCAGGATCTCGTTGCAGGCGTGGGGCCAAGATGGATGTGGTGCCGGGAACGGCACTCAAGGGTTCTCCGAGCAGCTGCCAGCCACCTCCAGTGAAGCGGGCGACATATCCCCATGTTGTCGAGCCATCCGTTTCTCTCCATGCGACAATGGGATTGTCGGAGTCATCGAGAAGCATGTCCCCCAGGCCTGCGGCTGTACTGTCAGGGAAGGCCCCTAATGCACTCCCGACGGGCAACCAATCACCACCCGTCCAACGGCGCACGTAGATGTCGCCCTCGGTCCATGCCACCACGGGTTTATCCGTAGCATCCAGGAGAAGTTTGAGGGGTTCGAAAGGCGAGGGTAGGTTGGTGCCGACCTCGTTTCCATAAGCCACCCATCTGCTTCCGACCCAGTTCCAAACGGTGAGCGGAGAGTGCTCGGAGTTCGTCGTGTCGGCGAACGTCCATCCGAGGAACGGTTTGTCCGTACTGTCGAGTGTAAGTGTGAATGCAGTGGTCTTGGGTTTGTTGCTTAAAGAGGCATTGGGGCTGGAAGTAAAGTCAACCCATTGGTTGCCGCTCCAGCGTTTGATGTAGGTGTTGACCGAGAAGCCGCTTGTTTGCTCATCCTCTTGTGACCAAGCAATGATAGGGTTGCCCATCGAGTCCAGGCGGAAGACATAGCCAGGGTCAGGCTTGGTATCGGGGATTATGGTCGTGAATGCGATGGGGGTACCAATGGGTTCCCAGGTAGTGTTTGTTAATCCAAAGACATGGATGGTGCGGTCGTAGGGGCTGGCGCTCGGCCATTCTTGCCAGGAGACATAAAGTCTGCCCAATGCATCTGCCTGGAGAGATGGATCGTGCGCGTCAGTGCTGCCCGGAATGGCGCTCAAGTTTCCTAGCGGGAACGAGAGAGGTAGACTCCATGACCAGATGCTGGCTGGAAGATTCAACACATTGCCTGCGAGGTCTGTCACCCCGTTCGTGATGGTGACCTGGACTGTGTTCGGTACCTCGAGACGTCCGGCAGGAGTGACCGTCAGTGTCTTGCCATCCGAAGACAGCGAGAGCTGAGGAGGTGCTTCGGTTCCTCCTACTGCCAACTGGACTGACGCCGTAGTGACCGAGGCAGGCTTCAGTGGCTCGGAGAAAGTCGCCTGGATAGGCTGGCGCACCCAGATATCCTGGGCCCCCGGAGTCGGGGTGCGAGACACCACGTGTGGGGGAGTCCGGTCCACCACCACGTCGCGCTCTTCACTGGCAAAGGTCTTGTCCCCGAGTCGAGCGCGCGCAGCCAGTTTGTGCGAACCCTCCGTTACAGAACTCGTGTCCCAGTTGAAGCTGTAAGGCGCCGCCAATGTGGTCAGCGGTTGGCCATCTACCAGCAACTCAACCTGCTCCGGCGTGTCTCCCTGCACCTGGAGCTGAACACTCACTGTGCCGTTCGTGTACGTCGTTCCAGTCGGCGTGGTCAGAGTGAGGGTCAGGCTCGGCGGGATGCCCGAATCAGGCTCTTGATCAGATGGGGCCTGAGGATCTTCGACCTCTGGGAGCTTGATGCAGGCGGTGAGGAGGACGGCGGCGGAGAGGAGCAGGGGCTTGGTGGGGATCATCAGGCAGACCTGATTGCAGGGAGTGTTCCGTCGACCACCGGACAGGCGGGTCCGAGATAGCAGCGGCTCTGCGCCCTGTACAACTTGCCTCCTCGCCGAGCCCGGAAACCTCGTCCTTCTCGGGGCTTGCCCGCTGATTTCAGACCTGTTGGGTCCCATGCTCCCCCACCAGGCACTGACCCGCTACGGCGGATGGACTTGCCCCCTACGGGTCTCGGAATCCGGACCCTCAGTCCACGGGCAGAGACTCTCCGCCAACGCGGCGACAGCCTGCTCTCCCGCTCGCCCTCCAGGGCAGCGGCCTTTGACGAGGTGCGCTACCGATCGCCGTCGCCATCTTGGGCGGGGATACCTGCACCGGAGGGGGCAGCCGCATGAAGCGTGCGTGGAAGGACAAGGTCGTCGTCATCACCGGAGCGTCCAGCGGCATCGGACGCGCTACCGCGCTCGCGCTCGCGAAGAAGGGTGCTCACCTCGTCCTCGCCGCACGCCGTGAAGAGCCTCTCGAGGATCTCTCCCTGCAGTGCGAGGCCCTCGGCGTCCGGTGTCTCTCCATCCCCACCGACGTCACCGATGCCTCCGCCGTCCGCGCCATCGCCTCGCAGGCCGTGCACGCCTTCGGACACATCGATGGTTGGGTGAACAACGCGGGTGTCTACCTCGTCGGCCGCCTCGAGCAGACGCCTGATGACGCCTTCCGCCAGGTGATGGAGACCAACTTCTTCGGCACCGTGTATGGCACTCGCGCGGCCCTCGCCCAGTTCCGCCACCATGGCCGCGGCGTTCTCGTCAACGTCTCCTCCGTGTTTGGCTCCGCCGCCGGGCCCTATGTCAGCGCCTACGCCGCCTCCAAGTTCGCCGTGAGGGGCTTCTCCGCCTCCGTCCGCCAGGAGTTCGAGGGCACCGGCATCCACGTCTGCACCATCCTCCCCGCCGCCATCGACACGCCCCTCTGGCAGCACAGCGCCAACTACACCGGCTGGCGCGTCCGCCCCATCGAGCCCATCTACTCCCCCGAGCGCGTCGCTCGCGCCATCGTCCGCGTCCTCGAGCGCCCCCGCCGCGAGCTCTTCATCGGTCCCTCCCGGCGCGCCTTCGCCGTGCTCCACACCCTGGCTCCCGCCGTCTCCGAGAAGTCCATGCGCGCCATGACGGACAAGCACCACTTCGAGCCCCAGCGGCAGCCTCGCACCCAGGGCAATCTCTTCCAGCCCGTGGCCCATGGCACCGGCCGCGGCGGTGGCTATCGCTCCCCCGTCAGGCAGTGGTTCAAGCGGCTCCTGCTCGCCGGGGGGCTCGTGGCCACCGTGGCTTCCCTGCGACGCACCGCGGCAGGACGGCGCTTTGGCCTCCGCGTCATCGAAGCCCTCGGGACACAGTGACGCCCTTCTGACACCCGGGGGGAATGCCTCCCCCCTTCCTGCCTGTCGTGACAGTGCCATGACATGACGTGGAGAGAGTCCGCCGCCTATGAACATCGCCGTCCTCGTCAACCTCCGCGCACGCCGGGGCTCCGAAGGAATGGGAGGCCTCGTGCAGCGCTTCCTCCCTCGGGCTCGCGTGGCCCTCACCCGCTCGGTGGATGAGGCTCGGACCTGGATCGATCAGCAGCTGCGGCCCAACCCACCCTCGCTCCTGCTCGCGGGAGGAGGCGACGGCACCATCACCGGCCTGCTCAACGAGATACGTGCCCAGGGCCTGGCGCTCCCAGCCATCGGCGTCCTCCCGATGGGCACCGGCAATGCCTGGGCCCACGTCACCGGCGCGCCCCGGCCCGCCGTGGCCCTCAAGCAGCTCGCCGCCTATGGCGAGCGCCTGCCTCCCTTGCGGCCCTTCTCCCTCGTCCGAGTCGAAGGCCGCCTGGCCCCCTTCGCCGGCACCGGCTGGGACGCGGAGATGGTCCAGGACTTCAAGAACCAGCTCGCCGCCACCGGCCCGCTGCTCGGCGCCCAGTCCGGGCTCCGCGGCTACCTCGGCGCCATGTTCACCCGCACCATCCCGCGCCACCTGTTCGGCTCGGGCAGCGCCAACGTCTCCGTCTACAACCTCGGAGCACCGGCCCTCACCGTGGATGCGAACCGGGCCATCCGTCCCCTTCCCGGTGGCGACACGGGCGCCCTGCTGTACCGCGGCCCCGCCAGCGTCGCCGGCGCCGCCACCACCCCCGAGTGGGGCTTCGGCTT
This sequence comes from Hyalangium gracile, assembly GCF_020103725.1. Classification (NCBI taxonomy): domain Bacteria; kingdom Pseudomonadati; phylum Myxococcota; class Myxococcia; order Myxococcales; family Archangiaceae; genus Hyalangium; species Hyalangium gracile. Next base: position 115,595 of record NZ_JAHXBG010000020.1, read on the forward strand.
CAAGGCCTTCCCCTTCGCCCAGGCCATGCCGCACCGGCTCTCGGTGCGCGTCTACGGCGCGGGAGTGCTCGAGGCCACGCGCAACATGTTCAAGCTGTGGCGCGGCGAGCACCCCCTGCCCAAGATGCACGACTTCCTCGTGGAGCGCGTGCGCATGGACTTCGATCGCGAGGTGCCGTTCCAGATGGCCGGGGACGTCATCGGCATGCGCCGCTCCATCACCTTCGAGCTGGCCGAGGAGAGCGTCCAGCTCGTCGACTGGCACCGCCTGTCGAGCCTCGTGACGGCCTGAGTCCACAGAACGCTCGCTCCAGAGTATGGTCCGCCCGTCCCTTCGCCAGGGCGACCGAAGCCATGCGGGGTTGCTTGACTTGGTGTTATTTCGACACTATGTTGGTGTCGAAGGGACACGGAGGAGAGCGAGCGTGAGCTACACCTACGAGTACCCACGGCCCGCCTTGACGGTGGACTGCGTGGTGTTCGGGATGGATGAGGAGGACCTGAAGGTGCTCCTCATCAAGCGTGGGCTGGAGCCCTTCCTGGGGAAGTGGGCGCTGCCCGGCGGCTTCGTCCGGATGGACGAGTCCCTGGACGACGCGGCCCGCCGCGAGCTGGAGGAGGAGGCCGGCATCCGCCCCAGCCACCTGGAGCAGCTCTACTCCTTCGGAGCGCCGGGACGAGATCCACGCGGGCGCGTCGTCACCGTGGCCTACTTCGCCCTGGTGAAGCTGAGCGATCACCGGGTCCACGCCTCCACGGACGCTCGCGAGGCGGCCTGGTTCTCCGTGTGGGACGCGCCCAAGCTGGCGTTCGACCACGCGGACATCCTCGGCACCGCGCTCCAGCGGCTCAAGGGCAAGGTGCGCTACCAGCCCATCGGCTTCGAGCTGCTGCCGCCCAAGTTCACCCTCACCCAGCTCCAGCGGCTCTACGAGATCATCCTGGAGCGCCAGCTCGACAAGCGGAACTTCCGCAAGAAGATCCTCTCCATGGATCTGCTCGAGGAGCTCGACGAGGTGGAGCAGGACGTCTCCCACCGCGCCGCGCGCCTCTATCGGTTCGATCACAAGAAGTACAAGCAGCTCGAGAAGGCGGGCTTCAACTTCGAGCTGTAGCCCGCCCTGAAGTCCCCGCCGCGCCGCCGTGACGCCCTGCCCAGGGCCACGGGAGCGGTGTGTCCGCCGTGCGCTGTTTCCACCCGTTCCACCGCAGCCCGCGCACCGGGCTCGGGAGAGGTGTGCCCATGCTTCCCTCCTTCGACATCGCCGCCGCCTCCGTCATCGGCCGAGAGCACGCGCGCGCGGGCCGCAACAACCAGGATGCGCTCAGCCTGCTCGCGCAGGGAGAGGTGCTCGCCGCCGTGGTCGCGGATGGGTGCGGCAGCGGAGCCCACAGCGAGGTGGGAGCACAGCTCGGCGCGCGCGCCGTGGCGCAGGCCGTGCTCGCGGCGGTGGGCGAGGGAATTTCCCTGGAGGCGCCTGGCTTCCTCGAGGCCGTGCGCGCCCGGGTGCTGAAGTTCCTGACCAGCCTCACCGAGCAGCTCGGAAGCTCACTGGTGGGCGAGCACCTGCTCTTCACTGTCGTGGGCGCCGTCATCACTCCCTCGCGCACGCTCGTCTTCTCCGCGGGGGACGGCGTCTGGGCCCTCAACGGCGAGGTCCACCCGCTGGGGCCCTTTCCCAACAACGCGCCGCCGTACCTCGCCTATGGCCTGCTGTCTCCCGGCGCCGTGCCGCTGGAGCGCCAGGCCCTCGTTGCCACGGACGAGGTGATGGCGCTGATGCTCGGCACGGATGGCGCGGCGGACCTGGCGAAGCTCGCCGAGGCCCGCGTGCCCGAGCGAGACGAGCCCGTGGGACCGCTCTCGCAGTACTGGACGGACGAGCGCTACTTCCAGAACCCGGACGCGCTCCGACGCCGGCTCGCGCTGCTGGGCCGCGAGTCCGTGCGCGCCGACTTCACCGCTCACCGCCTGGTGCGCACGCCGAGCCTGCTCGCCGACGACACCACGCTCATCGTCCTGCGCCGTCGCATGGGGAGGGCCTGACACCATGGACGTCTATCTCGAGGGAAAGAAGGTACGGCTGAATCCCACGCGCGCGCTCGGCAAGGGCGGCGAGGCGGACGTGTTCGACCTGGGCGACGGACGCGCTCTCAAGGTCTTCAAGCCCCCCGAGCATCCCGACTACCAGGGCCTGCCCGAGGAGCAGACCGCCGCTCGCGCTCGACTGGATGAGCACCAGCGCAAGCTCCGCGCCTTCCCGACGGTGCTGCCGGCTCGCGTCGTCATGCCGCAGACGCTCGCCACGGACCGGAGCGGCCGCACCGTGCTGGGCTACGCCATGCGCAAGCTGGACAGCGTCGAGCCGCTGCGCCGCTTCAGCGATCCGGCCTTCCGCCGTGCCGGAGCCACCTCCGCGCGTGTCGTCGAGGTGCTGCGAGGCCTGCACACCACGCTCGAGGCCGTCCATGGCTCGGGCGTCGTGGTGGGGGACTTCAACGACCTCAACATCCTCGTGTCGGGCGCGGACGCGTACCTCATCGACGCGGACAGCTTCCAGTTCGGCGCGTTCCTCTCCGCCGTCTTCACGGAGCGCTTCCTGGATCCGCTGCGCCTCACCGGCACCACGGCCACCTCGCTCAGTCCGGGCCGCCCGGCCTCTCCGGACAGCGACTGGTATGCCTTCGCCGTGGCGCTGATGCAGAGCCTGCTGTGCGTGGGGCCCTACGGCGGCGTCCACCGGCCTCAGCCTCCCACGCCGCGCGCGACGCCCGCGGCGCGTGTCCACCAGCGCCTCACCGTCTTCCACCCGGACGTGCAGTACCCGAAGCCCGCGCTTCCGCTGGCCACGCTCCCGGACGAGGTGCTGCACCAGTTCCACCGCATCTTCGTGGAGGACAGCCGGGGCGCCTTCCCTCCGCGCCTGCTGGAGGCGCTGCGCTTCACCTCCTGTCCATCGTGCGGCTTGGAGCACGCTCGGCTCGCGTGCCCCACGTGCAGCCCTCACGCCGCTGCCGCCGCCACGCCCGTCTCCTCCGCCCGAGGCCAGGTGTCCGCGACGCGGCTGTTCTCCACGAGGGGCGTGCTCGTCCACGCGTGCGCCGAGGATGGCGTGCTGCGCTGGCTCTACCATGAGGAGGGTGCCTACCGGCGAGAGGATGGACGCGCCGTGCTCCATGGACCGCTGGATCCGTCACTCCACTGGGCCATCCAAGGTGACACCACGCTGGTGGGCCGTGGCGGGGAGCTGGCGGTGCTCTCGACGGGCCGCCCGCCCGAGCGGCTCGGGGTGGATGCTCCCGAGGGCCGTCCCGCCTTCGCCGCCAACGCCCGGCACCGCTACTGGGCCCAGGCGGGTGGGCTGTGGCGGGATGGTGCCTTCGGGCCCGAGCGCATCGGTGACGTGCTGGAGGGTCAGACGCGGCTCTTCGTCGGCCCCCGGTTCGGGCTGGGCTTTCACCGGGCGGGCAACCTGCGGGGCGCCTTCGTCTTCGACGCCACGCGCCCGGGCATCAAGGATGGCCTGGCGCTGCCGTGGCCCTCGGGCAGGCTCGTGGACGTGGAGTGTCTCTTCGAGGGCTCGAACGCCTGGCTCTTCCTCGCGGAGGAGACCCAGGGGCGCACCGTGCACCACTGCGTCGTGGTGGGCGCCGACGGCACGGTTCGCGCCAGCACCCATGCGGAGGCCGGGGATGGCTCGTGGCTCGGCTCGCTGCGCGGCAAGTGCGCCGTGGGCGACGTGCTCTTCGCCGCCACGGAGACGGGGCTCACCCGCGTGGAGCTCCGACAGGGACGGCTCGAGGCGCTCCGCGAGTTCCCCGACGCCGAGCCCTTCGTCGATGCCGACTGCCGGCTCTTCATGACCCGCAGCGGCCTCACCGTCGTCCGCCGCCAGGACATCTCCGGCCTGCGCATGGCGTGAGGCTCCAAGGTAGGTGCGGGGGCCATCTCCCCCGGAAATCAGGTCGCCTTGACATAGTGTAGATTGGACACTATGTTGGTGTGGAAGAAACACGGAGGGGCGCCAAGGAGGCGCACCCAGGAGAGGAGAAGGCCATGAAGACCCAGGTGAAGGAGCTTCCGCTTCCGTCGTTCTACCGTCCCGACAACGCGGGCTCCTACGGCTACGGCCCGAACGCCGGGAAGCTCCAGACGGAGGCCGCGACGTGGCGCGCCGCGAACAACCTCACCCCCTCCGCCACCGACAAGTTCAACCTGCACCTGCTGCTCATCGACGTGCAGAAGGACTTCTGCTTCCCCGAGGGCTCGCTCTACGTGGCTGGCCGCAGCGGCAAGGGCGCCATCGACGACAGCCGCCGCATCGCCGAGTTCATGTACCGCAACCTCGGCGCCCTCACGAACGTCACCACGACGCTCGACACGCACTTCGCCTACCAGATCTTCTTCCCGTCGTTCTGGGTGGACCAGAACGACCAGCCCCTCACCCCGTACCGCGAGGTGACGCGCGAGCAGATCGAGCGCGGCCAGGTGCGCCCCAACCCCGCCGTGGCCAGGTGGCTGTGCGGCGGCAACTACCCCTGGCTGCTCAAGCAGGTGAAGTACTACTGCGAGGAGCTGGAGCGCGCCGGCAAGTACACGCTCTACCTGTGGCCCCCGCACTGCCTGCTCGGTGGTGACGGGCACGCCCTGGCCGGCGTGGTGCAGGAGGCCCGCCTCTTCCACGCGTTCGCCCGCGGCGCCCAGTCGTGGTGCGAGGTGAAGGGCGGCAACCCGCTCACGGAGAACTACTCGGTGCTGCGCCCCGAGGTGCTCAGCCGCCACGACGGCCAGCCCCTGGCCCAGCGCAACACCCAGTTCCTCAAGACGCTGCTCACCGCCGACGCCGTCGTCATCGCCGGCCAGGCCGCCAGCCACTGCGTGAAGAGCTCCATCGATGACCTGCTCAGCGAGATCGTCGCCCAGGACGCCGCGCTCGCTCGCAAGGTGTACCTGCTCACCGACTGCATGTCGGCCGTCACCGTGCCGGACGGCAAGGGGGGCTTCGCCGCCGACTTCACCCCGCAGGCCGAGGCCGCCCTCAAGCGCTTCGCCGACGCCGGCATGCACCTGGTGAAGTCCACGGACGCGCTCGCCAGCTGGCCGGACCTCCGCATCGGCTGATCACCCGAACTGAAACCTCTTCAGGAGAACTTCCATGAGCACCAGCAATGGCACCCAGGTGTCGCAGCTCTTCCAGAACGCCCACGCCGAGGGCGTCCTCAGCCCCGCCGGCCTCCAGGCCCTCACCGTCGTGGACCTGGGCGCGCAGATCCAGGCCGGCCTCGGCGTCAGCGTGGACGACGTCCAGGCCAGCGAGGTCGTCCTCGTCACCGTCATGCCGGATGACTCCGGCAGCATCCAGCACGCCAACAACGCCCGGCTCGTCTGCGACGGACACAACCAGGTCCTCGACTCGCTGCTGGGCAGCAAGCAGAGCGACACCGTCCTGTTCCACACCCGCTACCTCAACGGCTTCGTCCTCAACCCGTACCGGCCGCTCGAGGACGTCGTGCGGATGCATGACAAGAACTACAACCCCAGCCTCGGCACACCGCTGTATGACCAGACCGTGGTGCTGCTGGGCACCGTCCTGGCCAAGTCGCAGGAGTTCACCCGCAACGGCGTGTCCGCTCGCACCGTCACGCTCATCATCACCGACGGCGGCGACTGCCACTCGCAGAACGCTCGCGCCAGGGACGTGGCCGCGCTGGTGAAGGATCTGCAGCGGGCGGAGAACCACATCGTCGCCGCCATGGGCATCAGCGACGGCACCACGGACTTCCGCAAGGTGTTCCGGGACATGGGCATCGACGACAAGTGGATCCTCACGCCGGGGCAGAGCGCGCAGGAGATCCGTCAGGCCTTCCAGGTCTTCAGCCAGTCCGCGGTGCGCGTGAGCCAGGGCGCGGCCAGCTTCAGCCGCACCGCCCTGGGCGGCTTCGGGCGCTGAACCCCTCGGCTCGCGTCCAGGCAGGCGCGCGAATGGAATGCCCGACGCGCGCCTGTTGCTCCCTCCAGGAGGGGAGGGAGATTCCATGAGCCTCAAGGCCATGATGACCGCCGCCCTGAGTGCGCTCGGGGTGCTCGTGCTGGCGGCTGCCGCCTCACTCGGGCTGCTCACGAGCTATCTGCACCGGGTGACCAACAGTCTGGGCAGCTCGGTGGAGGGGGTTCGTCTCGCCGAGGAGATGGAGGTGGAGCTGCTCAGACACTCCCATCAGGCGGAGGTGCAGCCGCTCGCTGACGCCAGCGCCCGCTCCCTCTCGCTCGGCATCAACGAGGCCGGGCTCAGGTCGCTGCTCGATCAGATGGAACCCCTGGCCTCCTCCTCCGAGGAGCAGGAGCTGATGCGCGACATCCGCCGGAAGGTGGACGCCTATCTCCTCGCGCGCGAGCAGGCCCCCGAAGGTTCTCGCGCCCCGGTGAGCGCGAGGGTGAGCCCCGAGCTGGAGGATGCCATGAACGCCCTGGAGCAGCTCGTCGAGTTCAACGTCCAGGAGGCGCATTACGCCCAGGCCCAGGCCAACCGCTGGGATACGGTGGCCGAGCTGGTGGGCACCACGCTGGCCGTGCTGCTACTGGTGGGCATGACCGTGGTCTTCTTCTGGCTCCGGCGCTCCGTCCTCCGGCCGGTCATGCAGATGAGCCACGCCATGCGCCGCTTCGGCTCGGGCAGCAAGCGCACCCGCGCTCCCGAGACGGGCCCCACCGAGCTGCGTGAGATGGCGAGGACCTTCAACGAGATGGCCACCTCCCTGGCTCGTCAGCAGGAGGATCAGCTCACCTTCCTGGCCGGTGTGGCCCACGAGCTGCGCAACCCGCTCTCCGCCCTGAAGATGTCCACCGCGCTCGTCGATCCGGAGCGCCCGGACATCTCACCCGCGCGCCTCCAGAAGATGCTCACGCTCGTGCGTCGGCAGGTGGCGCGGCTGGACCGGATGGTGGGCGACCTGCTCGATGCCACCCGCATCGAGGCCGGCCAGCTGGAGCTGCAGCTCGAGGAGCGCGACGCGCGGGAGCTGGCTCGCGGCGTGGTGGAGCTGTACCAGTCCACCGGCGCGGGGCACGAGCTCAACCTCTCCCTGCCGGAGTCCGCCGTGCTCCTGCGGTGCGACGGTGCTCGCATCGAGCAGGTGCTCAACAACCTGGTGAGCAATGCGCTGAAGTACTCGCCCGCTGGCACCCAGGTGTCCGTGTCCGTGGCCCAGGAGGATGAAGAGGTCCTCCTCTCCGTCGCGGATCAGGGCATCGGCATCTCCGCCGAGGAGCAGCCTCACCTCTTCGTCCCCTTCCATCGCGCCCATGGGGCCCGCAAGCGCGCCACCGGCGCTGGCCTGGGGCTCTCCGTGGCCCGACGCATCGTCGAGGCTCATGGAGGCACCATCGAGGTGGACAGCCAGCCCGGCCAGGGCTCCGTGTTCCGTGTCCGGCTGCCACGCCTGCGCGCCGTTGCTCCCGTCCCGGACGCCTCGGTGGCCCCGCCTCCGTGGGCGCCCGGTGGCGCGGTGCACTGACACCCTGTCACTTCACCTCGGACGGAGGGTCATTGGTCCGCGCCCGCCGCCGCGAGCGCGGGCTGGGCCTTGGTGGTGCTGGAGCGCTCGGGCACCACCATCACGGGCTTGGGGCAGCGGCTCACCAGCTCCCCCGAGACGCTGCCGAGCAGCGTGCGCACCAGGGAGCCGCGCTCCCTCGCACCGACGATGACCAGGTCCACATCCTCGTCCGCCGCCAGCGCGCTGATCACCGCTGCCGGCTCTCCGTGCGCGATCTGGCTGTTGACGCTCCAGGCGCGCTTGCCGGCACTGACGCAGGCTTCCTTCAGGAGCTCCTCGGCGTACTCCTCGCAGGCGTTCTCGAAGGCGGCGAACTCCGGAGCCTCGCCCGGCTTCTCCGCCATCCGCGCCGGCAGCACGTGGACGAACGTCACCCGCTGGCAGAGGTGCTCGGCGAACTCCAGCGCCGTTCTCGCCGCCTCTCTCGAGGCGGGCGTCCCATCGACTGCTACGAGGATGCGTCGCATCACGTTCTCCTTGCTGGCCAGCAGACACTGGCTCCTCCCCACGCAGCCGGAGCCCGGCCCCGCCCCTCGGCACGCCGGAGGGACGAAGCCGTCGTCCGCTCGGCCGCAGGGCAGGAAGCCGAAAGCGCTGGGAGGCAGGTGCGCCATGACCCTCCAGCACTCCACGATCCGTGCCAGCCATGATCCATCGGCCATGGCCTCCAGGGCATGCACGGGCTGCGTCTCGCGCCTGGGAGGCGCGCAATCCGTGCGCGGAGCCGCGCCGCCGCGTGCGTCCGCGGCGGGGGGCCTACAGGGTGGGCAGGAGAGGGTGGCTCAGAGGCTACGCCCGACTGGTGGGACGCGAGGGCGCCACCGGCTGCGCCTCGGGGAAGGGCATCTTGAGGTGGTACGTGTTGCCCTCCAGGGTCGCCTGCACGCTCAGCCCGCTCTCGTGGAACACGTCCAGCATGGGCTTGTTCGTCGTCAGCACGTCCGCCTGGAAGCCAGGGATGCCGCGCGCCACGGCCGCCTCGCGGATCCGCCGCATCAGCAGCGTGCCCACGCCCTTGCCCTGCCAGTCATCGCGCACCACGAAGGCCACGTCGGCCAGTCGCGTGGCGGGCTCCACGTCGTAGCGCACCACGCCGATGATCTCCTCCGTCCCCGGCATGCAGGCCACCAGCGCCATGTTCTGCTCGTAGTCCAGGTCCACCAGGTCCTGCATCTCCTCGTGGGGGTGCGTCTTCTTGTACATCATGAAGCGCCGGTAGCAGCTGTCGTCGCTCAGCCCGTACATGAGCTCCTGCAAGGCGCGCTCGTCGGTGATGCGCGCGGGGCGGATGAGCAGCTCCGCTCCCGCGCGGGTCTGCTCGCGCCGCTCCTCCGTCCACGGGTAGCGCGCCCGAGGCACCACCTGGTCCGGCAGCACGAAGCGCCGCCCCTTCGCCGCCGCCAGCAGGTCGGCTCTGAAGTCCGGGTGGGCGATGTTGATCAGCGCCAGCGCCCGCTCGCGGATGTTCTTCCCCCACAGGTCCGCCACCCCGTACTCCGTCACCACGTAGTGCACGTCTCCCCGGCTGGTGACCACGCCCGTGCCCGGCTCCAGTGACGTCTGGATGCGGCTGACCGTGCCTCCCCTGGCCGTGGAGGGCAGGGCGATGATGGGCTTGCCGCCCAGGCTGCGCCGCGCCCCGCGGATGAAGTCCACCTGCCCGCCGATGCCCGAGAAGAAGTGGCCGCCCAGCGTGTCCGAGGCCACCTGGCCCGTGAGGTCCACCGCCAGCGCGCCGTTGATGGCGATCATCCGCTCGTTGCGCGCGATGACTCCCGGATCATTGGTGAAGTTGCTCGGCCGCATCTCGATGGCCGGGTGCTCGTGCGCCCACTCGTACAGCTCCTGGCTGCCCATGATGAAGGAGGTCACCACCTTGCCCTGGAGCAGCGTCTTCCTCCGGCCGGTGATGACGCCCGCCTCCACCAGCCGCATCACCCCGTCGGAGAACATCTCCGTGTGCACGCCCAGGTCATTGTGCTGTCCGAGCTGCGCCATCACCGCATCCGGGATCTTCCCGATGCCCGTCTGCAGCGTGGCTCCGTCCGGAATCAGGCGCGCGATGTGCTGGCCGATCTGCCTGGCCACCTCGTCCAGCGGCTCCGCCCGGTGCTCGAGCAGCGGGGCGTCCACCGGCACCAGCTTGTCGAACCGGCTGACGTGGAAGAACGAGTCCCCGTGCGTGCGCGGCATGCGCGGGTTCACCTCCGCGATGACCAGGGTGGCCGAGTCCACCGCGCTGCGCACGATGTCCACCGACACTCCCAGGCTCACGTAGCCGTGCGCGTCCGGAGGGCTCACCTGGATCAGCGCCACGTCGATGCGGACGCGCCGGTTGCGGATGAGCTCGGGGATCTCCGACAGGAACACCGGCATGAAGTCCGCGCGGCCCTCCTGCACCGCCCTGCGCACGTTGGCGCCGATGAAGAAGGCGATGTGACGGAAGCGCTCGGCATGCTCCGGCTCCACATAGGGCGCCGGCCCCAGCGTCAGCAGGTGCACCACCTCGTTGTCCGCCAGGTGCGCTCCCTTCTCCACCATCGCCTTCACGAGCGACACGGGCTCCGCCGCCCCTGAGCCGATGAGGATGCGCCGCCCCGCCGGAATGCTCAGGATGGCCTCCTCCGCCGTCACCACCTTGTCCGCGTACCGCTCGCTCCAATCCCGCACGTGCCAGAAACCTCCGTTGAGATTGTTCCCCCAAGCACGCTTCATTCCAGAGGTCTTCCCGAGAGGGAAGGCTCCCGTGCCCCGCATGCTTTGCGCTGAACGGCACACCCCGCCGCAGCCCTTGCGCGGCCAGGCCAGCACGCCCGAGGGAGAGCCGGCCGGCATGCGAGTTGCTGTCTCCTCGGCCGTAGGTCGAGAGTGGGCCGCCAGGACCGCCGGGGGGTTGTCCGCGACGGTCCACTCTGGCTCGAAGTCTGGAGGAGGCCTCCGCGCGTAAGGGGTTGCGCGCGGAGGCCTGACCCGTGAGGTGTGTCGCGCGCGGGGGCCTCGCCCTCAGGGGCTGGCTTCCCAGGCCTCCATGAGCTGCTCGCGCGTCCAGGCCAGCACGGGGCTCGCCTCCACGCGGTAGGGAGGCGTAGAGGGCTCCAGGCGGCGCAGTGCCGCGGGCAGCCGTTGCAGTTCGCCACGTGCGTACTCGCGGATCTCCGGCAGCGAGGGGGAGGTGCCTTCCAGCCGCTTCCCATCGCGCATCACCGGCCGCAGCAGCGGGCGGCCCCGCAGCTGCTCTCCGTGGCGGGCGAGCACGTCCCTGCGCGCCACCCCGTCCTCCTCCACCCGGAACACCTGCTTGCGCCCGGGAAGGAGGACCTTGGAGGCGGACAGCTTGATGCGGTCCTTTCCCGCGTAGGCGACCAGCTTGTAGACCATGTCGAGGCATGGCGCGTCCGAGGACACGCCCAGCGCCGTGCCCACGCCGAACCCGTCCACGGGCGCCCCCTGGGCGAGCAGCCGCGCCATGGAGTCCTCGTCCAGGTTGCCGCTGGCGACAATCTTCACGTCCCGCAGGCCCGCCTCGTCCAGCATCTGCCTCGCCGCCTTGGACAGCGCCAGCATGTCCCCCGAGTCCAGCCGCACCGCGCGCACCCGGAAGCTCTCGCCGAGCTCGCGGGCCAGGCGGATGACGTGCTGCACGCCGCGCAGCGTGTCGTAGGTGTCCACCAGCAGCGTGCTCTCCGGGAAGCAGCGCGCGAAGGCGCGGAAGGCCTCCAGCTCGTCGTCATGCGCCTGCACGAAGCTGTGCGCCATGGTGCCGGCCACGGGCACGCCGTAGCGCTTCCCGGCCAGCACGTTCGAGGTGGAGTCGATGCCGGCGATGAAGGCCGCGCGCGCCACCTTCACTCCCGCATCCGTCCCATGCATGCGGCGCAGGCCGAACTCCATCACCGGCCGGCCCGCCGCCGCCTCCACCACCCGCGTCGCCTTGGAGGCCGCCATCGTCTGCAGGTGGACCTGGTTGAGGAGGTAGGACTCCACCAGCTGCGCCTCGGGCAGCGGGGCCACCACCTCCAGCAGCGGCTCCTCGCCGAACAGGGGCGTGCCCTCGGGCACGGCGCACACCTCTCCCGAGAAGCGGAAGCGTTCGAGATAGCGCAGCAGCCGGTCCGAGAAGAGGTTGAGCGACGCCAGGTAGTCGAGCTCCTCGGGCTGGAAGCGCACCGTCTCCAGGTAGCGCAGGACGTCGTCCAGCCCGCAGGCGATCAGGAAGTTACGGCGCGAGGGGAGACGGCGGACGAAGAGGCTGAACACCGCCTCGTCGTGCAGATCCTCGTCGAGGTAGGCGTCCACCATCGTGAACTCGTACAGGTCCGTGAGCAGCGCGAGCCCATTGTGCATGATTCCCTCCTTCCGCCTCAGGTTCCCGCCAGACCGAGGCGCCCGCCCGCACCTCCGCCACTCCAGCGCTCTTCCCGCGCTACATGCGCATGCTCGCCGAGCCTCCCTGGGCCTCCGTGACCCAGCGCTCCAGCTCGGCGCGCGGCATGGCGCCGCTGCGGCGCGCCACCTCGCGCCCTCGAGCGTAGAGGACGAAGGTAGGGATGCCCTGTACGCCCAGGGAAGAGGCCGCCTCCGGGTTCTCGTCCGTGTTCAGCTTGAGGACGACGAGCCGGCCGGCCTGGGCCCGGCCCACGGCTTCGAGCACCGGCGCGGCGGCGCGACACGGCCCGCACCAGGGCGCCCAGAGATCCACCAGCACGGGCAGCGGGGATGACGCCACCGTCCGCGCGAGCCCTTCCCCGTCGACTTCCTGAGGTCGGCCCGAGGTGTCGAGCGTCCCGTGGCAGCGGCCACAGGATGGAGTTCCCGCTGGAGCAGGCTGGGGTACGCGATTGAAAGCACCACAGGATGGACAGCGAAACATGGGAGACCCTCCGTGCCTTTCTTGAAGATAAAGCGGCGAGCGGAAGACGCCCGTCTGCCCGGTCGAAAGATCCGGCGACAGCCCGGTGCAAGCCGCCGGATTCAGGACACGGCCGCGCAAATTCCGCGCGCATGCACGCGCCCCCGCAGGATTTTCGTGCTCGGATGGCTGCCGTCCGTGGGACCGTGCATTGCACTGGAGGCCATGCCCCAGGCACACCCCCACCTTGGAGGCGGGAGCGAACATGCGGCTGGCAGTCTTCGATACCCACCGATTCGATCGAGAGGCCCTGGAGGGCGTCAACGCCCGGTACGGCCACACGCTCGTCTTCTTCGAGCCCCGGCTCACGGCGCAGACGGCCCAGCTGGCCCAGGGCTTCATGGGAGTGTGCTCGTTCGTCAATGACAAGGTGGACGCGGCGGCGCTCGAGGCGTTGTACGCCGGGGGCACGCGGCTGGTGGCGCTGCGCTCGGCCGGGTACAACCACGTCGATCTCGTGGCCGCCGGACGGCTGGGCATCAAGGTGGTCCGCGTGCCCGAGTACTCGCCCTATGCCGTGGCCGAGCATGCCGTGGCGCTGGTGCTGGCGCTCAACCGCCGCATCCATCAGGCGTACGCGCGGGTGCGGGACTGGAACTTCTCACTGGATGGGCTGGTGGGGTTCGACCTGCACGGGAAGACCGTGGGCGTGGTGGGCACGGGCCGCATCGGCCGGGCCGCGGCGCGCATCTTCCACGGGTTCGGGTGCCGGCTGGTGTGCTTCGACGCGGCGCCGGATGCCTCGCTGGAGCAGGAGCTGGGCGCGCGCTACGTGACGCTGGAGACGCTCTACCGCGAGGCGGACATCATCACCCTGCACGTGCCGCTGACGCCCGGCACGCACCACCTGGTGGATGCCGGGGCGCTGGAGAAGATGAAGCGGGGGGTGATGATCATCAACACCGGCCGCGGCGCGCTCATCGACAGCCGGGCGCTCATCGAAGCACTCAAGAAGGGCCACATCGGCGCGGCGGGGCTGGATGTGTATGAGGAGGAGGAGGGCGTCTTCTTCCAGGACCTGAGCGGGAAGGTGCTGCAGGACGATGTGCTGGCGCGGCTGCTCACCTTCCCGAACGTGCTCGTCACCTCCCACCAGGCCTTCCTCACCCGCGAGGCCCTGGGCAACATCGCCGAGACCACCCTGGCGAGCGTCTCGGCCTTCGAGCGGGGCGAGCCGCTCGTCCATGAGGTGAAGGCCGAACAGGTGCTGCGCCCCGCGGTTCGATAGTGCTCTGGCACGGGACGTGAACGGAGTAGAAGAGTCCACGGGCGCCCATCGAGAGGCGCCAGACCTTTCCTTCGGCCCTCGGGGCCGCTTCTCGCGGAGGCACCATGCCCATCGTCTGCGCCACCAACTTCTCCGATGCCGCCCAGAGGGCCTGTGACGCCGCGGCCCTGCTTGCCCGGAAGGCGGGCGAGCCGCTGTGGCTCGTGCACGTGCTGCTGCCGGACTCGGTGAGGGCCTTTGGCAAGCCGCTGACGGAGGCGGCCGAGGCGGCGCTGGGGGACGAGGCCAGGCGACTGGAGAAGACGGGCGCCCAGGTGCAGCGCACCCTGCTGACGGGAGAGCCGGCCGCCGCGCTCCAGGAGTTCGCCAAGAAGCAGAAGGCCACGCTGGTGGTGACAGCCGAGCCGAGCCACGACACCCCCTTCCTGGGCCTGGGCGGCACGATGGATCGGCTGGCGCAGTCGCTGGAGGTGCCGCTGCTCGTTGCCCGGGATGTGCCGGCGCTGGAGCCGTGGGCGCGGGGAGAGCGGCCGCTGCGGGTGATGCTGGGCGTGAGCCGCTCGCTGCCCTTCGAGGCGGCGCGCAACTGGGTGAAGGGCCTGCGCAAGCTGGGGCCGGTGGAGGTGGTGGGCGGCCGCGTCTTCTGGGCCCAGGAGGAGGCCGTGCGGCTGGGCCTGGAGCACCCGCTGGGCTTCGGAGATGAGACGCCCGCGCTGCGCCAGGCGCTGGAGAAGGAGGCGGCGGCGCTGATGGAGCCGCTGTCGGAGGGCGGCAAGCCGGCGCGCGTGCGGGTGGAGGTGGGCATGGGCCGCATCGCCGACCATCTGGTCTCGCTGGCGGCCGAGGAGAAGGTGGACCTGCTGGTGGTGGGCACGCACCAGCGGCGGGCGCTGGGCAAGCTGTGGAGCGTGTCGCACCACTGCCTGCGGCTGGCGAAGATGTCGGTGGTGTCCGTGCCGGTGCAGGCCGCGGTGCAGGGGACGGACGTGGAGCTGCCGCCCGTGCGCACGGTGCTGGTGACCACGGACTTCTCCGAGCTGGCGGACCGGGCCATTGCCTACGCGTGCTCGCTGACGCCTCCCGGCGGAACCGTGCACCTGCTGCATGTCACGCCCCAGGCGACCGCGGAGCAGCAGGCGGCGCTGAAGCAGCAGCTCGAGCAGCGGGTGCCTCGCGCCGCGTCCCAGGGCGGGCGCAAGGTGGAGCTGGCGGTGGCGACCGGCCACGACGTGGCGGGCGTCATCACCCAGGCCGCCGAGCGGCTCTGCGTGGACATCATCTGCATGGGCACCCATGGCCGGACCGGGGTGGTGCGGGCCGTGATGGGCTCGGTGGCGCAGGCCGTCATGGCTCGCTGCGACCGGCCCGTGGTGCTGGTGCGCAAGCCCACGGCCTGAGCCACAGCCCAGGGACACAGGTCGCGGGTCCCTCGCTGCGGGGCGGGTCCCCCCGTCGCTGACGGGTCCGCCCGCCCCGGCGTCCCGCTCTCTCTCGGACCACGGCCTCCTACGTACTCAGGGCACTCCAGGCTCGCTCCTGGCGAACTGGTAGGCTGGTCCGACAGGTTCGTCCCCAATGCCCCCGGCAGCAGCTTCATCCACTTCTCTTCGAGTAGGTGGAGGTGGGGGAAACCTTGCCGCCCCTTCGTGAGGCCTCGCCCAAGTCCGCGAGATGACTGCGCTCGAGGGGCTGCGAGCCCCGCTCTGGAAGCTGATAGGGAACGCTCCGGAAAAAAGCGCGAGCCGGGTGACAGTTCCTTTCGGCGCGGGTGTTCCAAGCGGGCGAACGAGGGAGGAGCGAGCCGGTGGCAATCGACGTGGAGGCCTACTATCGCCGTTACGGGCCTCAGGTACTTCGCCGCTGCCGCTTCCTCCTCCGAGATGAGGAGAAGGCCGTGGATGCCATGCACGATGTCTTCGTGCAGCTGTTGCGCTACCAGGGGGCCCTGAAGGACTCGGCGCCCTCCAGCCTGCTGCACCATATCGCCACGCGGGTCTGTCTCAACCGGCTGCGCGGCGCCCGCCGTCGCCCCGAGGACCGGGAGGATGAGCTGGTGCTGCGCATCGCCGCCGCCGGAGACACCGAGGCGCGCACCGCGGCGCGAGGACTGCTCGACAGGCTGTTCGGCCGCGTGCCCTCCTCCAGCCGGGACATCGCCGTCCTCCACCTGGTGGACGGGATGACGCTGGAGGAGACGGCCCGCCAGGTGGGCCTGTCCGTCTCCGGAGTGCGCAAGCGCCTTCGGGCCCTGTCTTCCGCCCTGCAAGAGCTGGAGGCCGCATGAGTTCCCCACACCGCACCCCGGACTGGTTGCTGGAGCGCATCGCCCTGGGCGAGCTGCCTCCGGACGAGCTGGCCGCCGCCCGCGCCCGCCTGGCCCAGGAGCCGGATGGCGAGGCCCGCCTGGCCGCGCTCGAGGCGGACAACAAGGCCACCCTGGAGAAGCTGCCGCCGTCCGCCGTGGCTCGCGAGGTGGAGGGTCGCGCCGCCCTGGCCCGCCGCGTGGAGGCGGCTCGCGAGGACGCGCGCCCTTTGAGCCGCTTCGCCCCGGCCGCCGTGCTGGTGCCGGCACTGGCCGCCGCGGCCCTCTTCGTGGTGGCCCAGCCGGGAAAGTCCTCTCCTGGAGGAGACTTCGGCACCGAGGTGCCCGAGAAGACGCGCACCAAGGGCCTGCTGCCGCAGCTCGTCGTCCATCGCCAGGGCGTCACCGCTCCCGAGCGCCTCCGCGATGGCATGCCCGCCGCCGCCGGTGACGTGGTGCAGGTCTCCTATAACGCCGCGGGCAGCGCCTACGGCGTCATCCTCTCGGTGGACGGGCGAGGCTCCGTCACGCTGCACGCGCCGGAGACGGGCGCGCAGGCCGTGCCGCTGGCCGCCTCGGGCACCCACGCGCTGCCCCGCGCCTACGAGCTGGACGACGCCCCCGCCTTCGAACGCTTCATCCTCATCACCTCGGACACGCCGTTCGCCCTCGACGAGGTGCTGGCCGCGGCTCGGGCGCTGGCGGCTTCGGCCGACGCGCGCACCGCGCCGGTCCCGCTCCCCGAGGGCTTCACGCAGGTGTCCCTTACCTTGGAGAAGGTCTCCCCATGACTCGAGTGTTCGTGCTGCTGACGCTGCTGGTGGCGGGAGTGGCCGCCGCGGAGACTCCCATGACGGTGCGCCGGCTGGCGCTGCTGGTGGGCGTGAATGACGGGGGCCCGGGGCGCGAGCGCCTGCGCTACGCCGTCACGGATGCGCAGGCCTTCGGCAAGGTGCTGAGCGAGCTGGGCGGAGTGGCGCCGGCGGACCGGGTGATGCTGCTGGACACGGGGCGCTCGGGGCTGCTGGACGGCTTCGCCCGGGTGAAGACGCTGGTCGAGTCGGCGCGCGCCTCGGGGATGAAGCGGGTGGAGGTGCTCCTCTATTACTCGGGGCACTCGGACGACGAGGGCCTGCTGCTCCAGGGCGAGCGCATGGACTATGGCGAGCTGCGCCGCAACCTGATGGGGCTGCCGGCGGACGTGCGCATCGCCGTGCTGGACTCGTGCGCCTCGGGGGCGTTCGCGCGCCGCAAGGGTGGCGCCTCGCGCCCCGCGTTCCTGGTGGACACGGGCAGCCAGGTGAAGGGGCAGGCCATCCTCACCTCCTCCAGCGAGGACGAGTCCTCCCAGGAGAGCGACAGGCTGGGCGGCTCCTTCTTCACGCACCACCTGGTGTCCGGGCTGCGCGGGGCGGCGGACGTGACGCGGGATGGGCGGGTGACGC
The DNA here is from genome assembly GCF_020103725.1 of Hyalangium gracile. NCBI lineage: Bacteria > Pseudomonadati > Myxococcota > Myxococcia > Myxococcales > Archangiaceae > Hyalangium > Hyalangium gracile. The sequence continues at coordinate 133,036 of NZ_JAHXBG010000020.1, forward strand.
TCAACGAGGCCTACCAGTTCGCCTTCCACGAGACGCTGGCCCGCACCGAGCGCACCCAGAGCGGCCCCCAGCACCCGGCCTATGACATCGAGCTGGCGGGCACGGGGGACCTGGTGATGACGGACCTGCGCGCCACCTCCGCGGGGCTGGTGCTCTCCGAGCGGCTCGAGGGCCGCTTCTTCGTGCGCGACGAGGCGGGCGTGCTGGTGGTGGAGCTGATGAAGCTGCCGGGGCGGCCCACGGAGCTGGGGCTGGCGCCGGGCAACTACAAGGTGCGGCGCGAGCTGGACGGCGTGGTGTCCGAGGCCCAGTTCGCGCTGGCCGAGGGCAAGCGCACGCCGCTGGCGCCCACGGACTTCACCTCGGTGCTGCGCGAGGCGACGGTGTCTCGCGGCGGGGCCGAGGTGCGCCAGGACGTGCGGATGATGGCGCCCGCGGCGGAGATGGCGGCGAGCAGCGGGCCGCGCAAGCTGGTGCCCTTCAACATGGGGCTGCTGCCGGGGGTGAGCCTGAACTCGGTGTCGACCAGCGGGCCGGTGGAGAACCGGTTCGCGCTGGGGCTGATGAATGACGGCACGGCGCTGGCGGGAGGCGCGGCGCTGGCGCTGGTGTCCAACATGTACGAGGAGGAGGCGCGCGGCCTGTCGATGGCCCTGGCGGTGAACACCGCGGGCGGCAACGTGCGCGGCTCGCAGGTGTCGCTGGCCCTCAACGTGGCGAACGAGGACCTCGACGGCTTCCAGCTGACCACGGGCGTGAACGTCGCGGGCGGGAACGTGCGCGTGGGGCAGATTGGCGTGGGCCTGAACATCGCGGGAGGGCGGGTGTCGGGGACGCAGCTGTCCGCGGCGCTGAACGTGGCGGGCGAGGACATGCGGGGCGTGCAGGCGTCGGCGGGCGTGAACGTGGCGGGCGCGAGCTTCCGAGGCATCCAGGCCTCGACGGCGGTGAACTGGGTGGGCGGGGCGGCGTCGGGCGTGCAGGCGACGGTGGGCTTCAACCGCGCGGAGAGCGTCCGGGGCCTGCAGCTGTCGGTGCTCAACGTGAGCGGGGACGTGACGGGCGCGCAGGTGGGCATCATCAACGTGGGCAAGGTGGTCAACGGCATGCAGCTGGGGCTCATCAACGTGGCCGAGGAGGTGCGCGGCGTGCCGCTGGGCCTGCTGACCTTCGAGGAGAAGGGGCAGCTGCACCTGGAGGTGTGGTCGAGCGACATCCAGCTGGTGAACGCGGCGGTGAAGTTCGGCGGCAAGTACGTGTACACGACGCTGATGGCGGGCATCGGCCCGGACGATCGGCTGCAGCGCTTCACGCTGGGGTTGGGCCTGGGCGTCCACATCCCGCTGGGCACGCGCTTCTGGCTGGACATGGACCTGGGCGGCAGCGGCGTGCACGCGGTGAAGCAGCCGTTCCGCGGCAGCAACCTGCTGGCGCAGGGCCGGGTGATGTTTGGCTTCCAGGTGGCGCCGCGCTTCGCGGTGTTCGCCGGGCCCACGTACAACACCTACTTCCTCTTCGATGGGCAGCGGAACAAGCTGACGACGATGCCGGTGGGCGAGGACTTCATCGACGACGAGGTGTCGGTGCAGTACTGGCCCGGCGTGCAGCTCGGCGTGCGGCTCTGAGACGACGGGTCGCCTCCGGGGAGCGCATCCTCGCAGACGACAAAGCCCGGAGGCCGTGAGGCTCCCGGGCCTTGATGTCACTCGGGTTCGAGCGAGCTACTGGACGACCTTCTTCACGCGCAGCACCGTGGCGTCTCCCGCCGGGCCGGCCTTGAGCTTCTTCTCCAGCACGGCCTCCACCTTCAGCCCGTCCGGAGAGGTATCCGCCACGTTCATGAGCTCCTCGCGCTTCTCCTGCGAGGGGTTGATGTCCTGGAAGTCGATCTCGTGGATCTGGATGCCCTCGGCGTTCGCGACTCCCACGGGCGTCGCGATGTGCGTGGGGCAGGGCGGCGCGATGCAGCGGATGCCGCTGTTCTTCACGACATAGGCCGCCGGCTGGGCCTGCTGGCCAGTTCCGGTGGAGGGCGTACCGCCCGAGGGGTTCTCCGGCTGCGTGGGCGTCTTCGGTTCATTGGGCATGGCGTCGGGAGTCACAGGCTTGGAGCACCCGACCATCAGGCCGAGGCACAGCACGGACAGCAAGAAGGGACGAACAGTCATAGGGGCCCTCGAAAAGGGGGCCCCAGTCTCGGTCCTCTCCGGTTCGGAGGCCAGTCCGAGTGCTCGGCCACGTGGCTCCTCTCCACGGGAGCCCAGAAGCTCGGCCCGCGCACCGCTACGTCCTCGCCTCGTGGGGGTCCCAGTACGCCCCCGTGAACGCCCGCTCGGTCCCCTTCTTGCGGAGATGGAATGTCATGCGACAGGGGGGCAGGTGGTATCTGACTCGTGGCAGCCTCCTGGCGAGGCGCTATGTTCCAACCCATGGAGCAGGACACCCATCCGCGCCAGCAGGCGCGATACATCGAGCTACTCCGGGCGCAGGCTCCCGCGGATCGCCTTCGCAAGGCGGCTGCCCTGACTCGGGCCGTGCGCCAGCTCGCTGTGGCGGGCATCCGCGAGTACTTCCCACACGCGGATGAGCTCGAGGTCCGCGTGCGGCTCGCCGAGCGCCTCTATGGCCGGTCCGTTGCTCTCCGCCTGTTTGGTCCGCACCCGGCACTGACGTGATCGAGCCCGACATTCTCGGTATCGCCTTCCAGTGCGCGGAGGCGATGGAGCGAGCCCAGGTGCCTTATTTCCTGGGAGGGAGCCTGGCGAGCTCGCTGCAAGGTGAGCCTCGAGCCACCAACGACATCGATTTCGTCGTGGACCTCCGACCGGAGCAGGTCCGGCCTCTGATCGACGCCCTGGGGGAGGACTTCGACGTGGATGAGGAGGCGCTCCGTGAGGCTGTATCGCGGCGTAGCTCGTGGAACATCTTCCACATCCCCACCGTGACGAAGGTGGACCTCTTCATCCTGCGCCAGGAGCCCTTCGACAAGAGCGAGTTCGCTCGCCGTCGTCGTGTGGTGCTACCCCCAGAGCAGCGCGGTCTCTACATCAAGAGTCCCGAGGACTCGGTGCTGCGCAAGTTGCTGTGGTTCCGCGATGGCGGAGGCAGCTCCACCACGCAGTGGCGAGACATCGTCCAGATTCTTCGGCTCGCCGGTGCCCAGCTGGACCAGGCCTACCTGGCGGAGTGGGCGGCGAGGCTGGAAGTCGCCTCGCTCCTCGCCAAGGCCCGTGAGGCGGCGGGTTGAGCACTTCCTGGCTCCCTACCCGCCAGGAGGTGCAGAAATCAGGTGACTGGGCGGGTTGGAACCCGTAAGAGAGCACCGTGGATCCGCCTTCACGTCCCGTGCTGTCCTACCTGAATGTCCGAGCAGGTGTGGGCCGTGCCGCCTCGCTGCCCGGTCAGCCTCGGCCAATGGCGCACACCGCCGTGAGCCGGTTCGTTGACGCACCCCTTCCCCCAGGCTACACCCCCGTAAAGAGCCGTCTTTCGAGGACCGAGGAAGCCCCCCGATGGAATTCCGCATCGCCACCGATGAGCTGAAGAAGGCCCTCTACCGCGCCCAGGGCATCGTGGAGCGCAAGACGACGATGCCCATCCTCGCCAACGTCCTCGTCAACGCCACCAAGAGCGGCGTCACCGTCACCGCCTTCGACCTGGACATCGGCGTCGTCTCCGAGCACCCCGCCGAAGTCTCCAAGCCCGGCGCCGTCACCCTCAGCGCCAAGTATGTCTTCGACATCGTCCAGAACCTCCCGGACGCCCAGGTGACGCTCAAGCGGCTCGCCAACAACTACGTCGACATCTCCAGCGGCTCGGCCCACTTCAAGATCGTCGGCATGGCCGCCGAGGAGTATCCCAAGCTCCCCAAGGAGGAGAACGCTCCGCTCGTCCAGATTGCCGGCAACACCCTGCTGGAGATGATCAAGAAGACCCAGTTCGCCATCTCCTCCGACGAGACGCGCTACATCCTCAACGGTGTCTTCTTCGAGCCCCAGGCCGGCGGCAAGGTGCGCATGGTCGCCACCGACGGCCACCGCCTCTCGCTCATCGAGCGCGAGCTCACCGGCGACTTCAAGCTCAAGGGCGGCGTCATCATCCCCCGCAAGGGCCTCATGGAGCTCAAGCGCCTGCTGGACGAGGCCCCCGAGGCCGAGTGCCACCTGGGCTTCGCCGAGAACTCGGCCCTCTTCAAGAAGCCTGGCCTCACCATGGTGATGCGCCTCATCGACGGCCAGTTCCCCGAGTACCAGCGCGTCATCCCGAAGGAAGGCGAGAAGGTGGTGATGGTGCCCAAGACGAGCTTCCTCGAGAGCCTCAAGCGCATCGCGCTGCTCTCGGCGGACAAGAGCTACGCGGTGCGCATCGGCCTGGAGGAGAACAAGCTCCTCATCACCTCCAACAACCCGGACCTGGGCGAGGCCCGCGACGTGCTCGACGTGGCCTACCGCGGCGGCGACATCACCATCGGCTTCAACGCCCGCTACCTCACCGACGTGCTCTCCGTGCTGGAGACCGATGAGGTGTCCTTCGAGCTGGGCGACGAGCACAGCCCCGGCGTCATCCACGCCCCGGGCGACCGCAGCTTCACCGCCGTCGTCATGCCCATGCGCGTCTGACGCGCTCCGCGGCGCTACGGCTGCGGAGTCTCGGCCTGTGACTCTTCCTGCGCGGCGGGCGCCTCCGCCTCCGCGGGCTGGCTCTCCTCCGCGGGGGCCGGGGCTTGCTCGGAGGAGCCGCCCTCCTCGCTCTCCGCGGCACCCTTGTCCGCCTTCGCCTTGGCCGCGGGCTTCGACTTCGCCTCGCTCGGGGGCTCGGCCGTGCGCGCCGTGGTGGCCGCGGGCACCGGCTTCTTGCTCTTCGCCCCCTTGTCCCAGAACTCCTCGGTGGCCAGCTGCCCGTCCGTCTTGAAGGTGCGCTCGGGGCCGTGCTTCTTCCCGGCCTGGAAGTGCGTCTCCTTCAGGAGCTGACCGTCGGCGCTGTACTCCACCGTGCGCCCGTTCGGTTTGCCGTCCGTGAAGAGCTCCTCCGTCCACGAGCCGTTGGGGCGCAGCGTCACCTGCAGGCCGTGCTTCTTGCCCGCCTTCCAGTCCCCCCAGCTCTCCGCCTTCTTCTCCTTGCACACCACCGCCGGGCCTTCCTTCGCGCCCGCCTTCTTGCACTCCAGCGCACCCGTCTTCTTCGGCAGGCCGCCCGGCACCGTGGCGCCTTTCGGACACTCCAGCGTCCACGCGGCGCAGGCCGCATCCGCCTGTCGCTGGTCCATGGCGAGGGCCGGTGGCGCGGCCAGCAGCGCGACGGCGAGTGCGGCGAGGGAGGGCGACACAAGCTTCATGGGGGGCCTCGTTTCGAGACAGTCAACATCGCCGGAGCGACAGGCTCCTGCCAAGGGGCCACGGACCGTTCACCAGCCCCATGCCCCGGATGCCAGGCCTGCCACCAGCCGGGCTCCTCCTTATAGTGGAGGTATCGTGGCGACTCACCCGGACACCCTACGGGCAAGGTTGGAGGACCGGGCGGACCTCCTGGAAGCTACGCGTCTGCGCTACCGCGTCCTGCGGGGGCTCCTGAATGCCTTCTTCTGGAGGGACAGGGTCCGGGCCAACCTGGAGCTGCTGCGCGAGGTGGCCCTGGTCCAGGCGGAGGTGGATGCCACGCTGGCCGCCGTGAGCCGGCGCGCCGCCGCCGAGGGCTGGCCCCGCCACCTGGCGCCGATGAAGCTGCTGGAGGAGGTGCGACACCTGCGCGAGGAGGTGGCTCGCGCGGTGGAGCGGCGGCTGGCGCCCGGCACGCCGCCGGACAACCTGAGCGCGGCGCTGGTGCGGCTGGAGGAGGAGGTCCTCAACACCGGGCCGCTGCTGGGCCGGCGCACGTGGGCGCGCGCCGTCGAGGTGCTGCCGCGCAACCTGCCGGAGCTGCGCGCCGCGTGTGTCGCCGCCGAGGTGTTCGAGCGCGTCTTCAAGCGCCCCGCGCCCGAGGCAGCGCTGCCCTTCACTGCCACCGAGGCGGAGGAGCTCTGCCGCGCGCTGCCCCTGGGGGAGGCGGCGCTCCGGGCGCTGTGGGAGCGGCTGGAGCACTTCGACCCGAGCGGCCGCGTGCGGGCCTTCCTCCAGGGCCGGGTGCGGCGCGCGCCCGTGCGAGCCCCTCGCAGCGGCCCGGAGCTGCTGCTGCACGCGGCCTTCTGGCACGACGTGGCGCGCGAGCGGCTCGGGGAGCTGCTGGAGGCGCGGCTGGCTCCCGTGGTGGCCCTCGAGGCGGAGGTGCCGGAGCTGCTGGTGTGGCTGGCGACGAGCGAGAGCGCTCCGGACGCGCGGCTGGCGGCGCAAGGAGCCTTCAGCGCGGGCCGGGCAGCGCTCTTCGAGCTGGCCGCCGAGCTGGCCCGACTGTCCCGAGCACGTCCCGTCGGCGTGTGGAACGAGGAGGCCGCCTGGGCGCGGCTGTGGGACGCGGCGCTTCGGGCTCGGAAGGAGACAGGCCCCGACGTGGAGCGCGTGCGCGAGGCGCTGCGCCTGTTCATCCGCCTCCGAGGCCAGGCGCGCACCCCCGCGCGGCTGTTCTCTCCGGAGCGCGCGGCCCTGCCCTCCCGAGAGGTGGGCGCGGACGTGACGGAGCTGCCGGAGCTCGTCCAAGCGGCCCGTGCCGTGGCTCGCTCGGGCGCGTGATTCCGCCTACAGTGTCCGCCACTGGACGTGCCGACACGGGTTCTCTCCTCCGTCAGGCATGGAGGGAGGGGCATGCACGCGACTGTGGGACTCCTGGTGGGGCTGTGGGCCCTCTCCGCCCTTGCGGGCGAGGCAGGCCCATCCGAGCCTCCGGTCGCTGCCACGCAGCCTCCCTCCGCTGAAGCTGCTCCGCCCGCGCCCGCGTCTCCGACGAGCGCCTCAGCCACTGCCATCCACCCGGACGAGAAGCCGCGGCTGCTGGTGGCGGACCTCGCCGCGCAGGGCGTCTCCGCGGAGGAGGCCGCGGCGCTCACCGACGCGCTCGTGCAGACGCTCAGTCAGCGCGGGCTCTTCCAGGTCATCTCCCGCAGGGACGTGCAGACGGTGCTGAGCACCGAGCGACAGCGGCAGATGCTGGGCGCCTGTGACGAGGATCCGACCCGCTGCGCGACGGACGTGGGCACGCTGCTGCAGGTGCGCTACGTGATGACGGGCTCGCTGTCGCGGCTGGGCTCCACCTACGAGCTGGCGCTGCAGATGCTGGACACGGTGAAGGCCCGGCCCGTGGGGCGCAGCACGCGCCTGGCGAAGAAGGTGGAGACGCTGCGCGAGCTGGTGCCATGGGCCGCGGCGGAAGCGAGCGGCTCTCCGCTTCCACCGCCCGCCTCGCGGGTGCTGCCCTACTCGCTGCTGGCCGGAGGCGGCGCGGCGTTGGTGGGCGGCGGCGTCTACGGGCTGATCGCCCTGTCCCGGCAGAAGGTGCTCAACGACGAGCTGTGCCCGGCCCGGGACGAGGCGGGCCAGTGCACGCCCACCCACCTGCGCGAGCTCTCCTACTACCAGCAGCAGAACGACAAGCTGGGCCGGGACAAGACGGTGTCGCTGGCGCTGATGGGCGTGGGGGCGGCGCTCGTCGGCCTGGGGCTGTGGCGCATGCCCCCGCCCGAGGGCGGCCCCCGGGTGGCGCTGGTGCCCACGGGCCAGGGCATGGCCGTGGTGGGAGTGCTGCCATGAGCGCGCGCCGGGGAGTGGTGGCGCTGGGCTCGGCCGTGGTGGCGCTGGGCGTCTGGGCTGCGTGCTCGGGGGGCCTGAAGCTGGAGGAGGGCAATGCCTTCCCCTGCAGGTTCCAGGTGGCTGACGAGCTTCGCGACGCGCAGTGCCCCCAGGACTGGCGGTGCGGCATCGACGGCCTGTGTCACGAGACGCTGCCCGAGCAGACCTCGGACGTGGCGGTGCCCACCTTCGCGCCCGAGCGTCGCTTCCCGAAGCTGCTCTCGGGCGAGGCGCGCTACGTCTCGGCGGAGGAGCAAGGGCCGATTGCCCTGACGAAGTACACGGACGGGGGAGTGGTCGTCGCCAGCAACGCGTTCGCGCAGGCCCTTCCGGTGCTGGCTCGGGGCGGCGCCACCACGTGGGCCGGCAACTCCGTCGCGATGATGGAGGCGCCTGTCACGGCCTCCAGCCCGGTGACGCTGTTCCGGATCCAGCGGGATCCCGTGTCCAACGCCGCCTCATTCACCTCTCCTCGGCCCATCATGGAGCAGGGGCAGAACCTCACCGGAGTCCGAGCGATGAGAGCGGCCTCCGTGAAGCTGTCCACCAGGCCTGGCGACACCCAGGACATGCTGCTGTTGCTGCAAGGCGCGGACAATGCGGGGGAGGTGGATCCGAGCACGGCGGTCTTCAGGCCCTTCCCCAAGCAGTTCTCCTCCCTGGGAGATGGGGGCCTCATCCCCTGCAACGCCGGGCCGTGCGGAGACGTGCGCGGCGCCTACCTGGAGGCGCGTCCGGTTCCCAGCATGTTCCTGGTCTCGCCCCCGAGGGATGGCGGCGCTCCGGCGGCATCGCCGCAGCTGGTGCCCGTGGTGGCCACCTCGCAGTACTTCCTCTGGCGCTCGCAGCCGCCGGAGGCCGCGCCGCCCGGGGAGCGGTGGCAGATCCTCAACCCGGACGATCCCATCGCGCAGCCGGATCCGAGCGGCAACGTCGAGGCCGCGGCACGCTGGGTGCTGCGCCACAGCGACAAGCTGGGAGTCTGGGCCTTGCGGCGCTTCGTCCAGGGCCAGGCGGTGCTGAGCACCTGGGTGCTCTCGCGCTCGCCGCAGCGCCCGCAGGAGCCGCGCCTGGAGCGCCTCTGGGATGACTGCAGCCCGTGCGCCCGGGACTCCCTGGTGGCCTTCACGCCCGTGGCCGATGGCGCGCTGGGGGTCGAGGTGCTGTGCGAGTCCGGCAACGGCGCGCGGAGCCTGTTCCGCATCGTGGGCGCGTCCGTCGTCTCGCCCACCGACACGTGCCTGCGCCAGGCGCTGGAGGCACCGCTGGAGCTGTCGGAGGTGGCCAGCGTACCGGGTGTGTCCACCACCCCCGCCAGCCGGGAGGTGGTGGCCGATCAGTCCATCGGCTATCGGCTCACGCTGGGAGGCAAGCACGGCCAGGTCTGGCGGGGCACCTCCCTGAGCCAGCTCCGGCCGATGTTCCTGGATCGCACGCCCCTGGCGGTGGAGGTGCTCCCCGCCACGCGGCAGCACCCGACGTCGCTCATCACCTTCACGCCGGGCCTCTTCGCGATCCAGCCGCCGACGCCGCCCCAGCAGGCGGACAGCACGGGGCTGTCGGTGGTGATGCCCATGAGGCGAGCGGAGGATGGCGGGTCCGGGGAGCTGGTGCAGCAGGAAGTCCTGGGCGGCGTGGTGGAGGGAACGCCGGGCTGGTTCCTGCTCGAGGCGGGGCAGCTCGCCCAGGTGAGCCAGGATGACACCCAGCTGACGCCCTCGCTGAGCACCGCCTATGGGCCGCGGCTGCTGAGCCCCTCGGGTGAGAGCGCGCAGGGGCCCTTCCGGGGCACGGGGGTGCGCATGCCGAGCGACGCGGGCGTCTCCCTCGTGCTCGCCGCGGACGATCAGCTCTACTACACGGAGCTGGGTGAGGTGGACCTCGTCGCGGAGCCGGAGCTGGCCGAGACGCTCAGTCCCCGGCTCACGCCCGAGTCGAACTTCCCGGTGCTCTCGCTGGCGCGGGACCGGACCGTGAGCCTGGAGGCCACGCAGGCGGGAGCCCAGCGGGTACGCGGGTGGGCCGTCACCAGCCGGAGCGCCTTCGAGTTCTGGCAGGAGGCGGACACGCTCGCGTGGAAGCTGAAGGCGCTGGAGCTCAGTGGCCGCGAGCCGGTGGAGGTCTGGAGCCGCGAGGCCGGCGGCAACGGCTACGGGCGGCTGGGCCTCCGGGACGGCCAGGTGCTGCGGCTGCCCCAGGGCGTCCCGCTCACTCAGGCCCTGCCCCAGGTGGACCGGGTGGTGGACTACGCCACCCTGGACGGCTGGCCCATCGCGCTGGGAGAGCAGGCGGTGTACCGGGTCGTCCCGCTGGCGGCGGGAGAGACGGGGCTGCCAGGGTGGCAGGCCCTGACGCTGCCCCCGGAGCTCGACAGCCAGGCGCTGAAGGGGGCCCGCATCTTCGTCGTGAGGGAGAACAACCGCTCGGTGCTCTACCTGTTCACGCGGACCGGGTTCGTCTATCAGCTGGGCAGGGGAGCAGGTTGAGCCCCCGCCGCCACCCCGAGGGCGTTAGGGTGTGGAGGTTCTTCCATCCTCGCCAGGGAGTTTGAGCCTCACACCGTGCGCCTGCTCGCGCTCCAAGTCCAAGACTTCCGCAACCTGCCCCAGGTCTCCCTGGCGCCGAGCCCCCACGCCACCATCGCGGTGGGGCAGAACGGCCAGGGGAAGACGAACCTGCTGGAGGCCCTGTACTTCCTCGCCACGCTCAAGCCGCTGCGCGCCGGACGGCTCGCGGAGCTGGTGCGCTGGGGCACGCAGGGGGCTCGGGTGACGGGCCGCTTCCTCCTCAAGGGCGCGGAGCGGGAGATCTCCGTCGAGGTGTCCGGCGGCGTGCGGCAGTCCTTCGTGGACGGAAAGAAGGCCGCCAGCCTGGAGGAGTACTTCGGCGGCGTCTCCGTGGTGGCCTTCACGCCGGATGACCTGGAGGTGGTGAAGGGCGGGCCGGACGCGCGGCGTACCTTCCTGGACCGGGCGGTGTTCAACCGCTTCCCCGCCTTCCTCAAGGAGAGCCGGGACTACTCGCGCGCGCTGAAGAACCGCAACCGGCTGCTGCGCGAGGGGCCCGCGGCCGACCCCGCGTACCTGGACGCGTACGACGAGACGCTCGCGCGCGCCGGGGCCCGGGTGTACGTGCGGCGCCGGGCGCTGATGGCGGAGCTGGCGCCTCGGGCCCAGGCCACCTTCGCCTCCATCGGCCGCACGCCGGATCCGGCCGCGTACGGCTACCACCCCTCGCACCTGGGGCAGGACTTCGCCGAGGCGGACGAGCCGCGACTGGCCGACGCGCTGCTGGAGGCGCTGGCGGGGCGGCGGCGGAGGGACCTGGAGCGAGGCTTCACCTCGGTGGGGCCGCACGTGGATGACGTGACGGTGACGCTGGGCGGGCGCAGCGCCCGCGCCTACGCGAGCCAGGGCCAGCAGCGCGCGCTGGTGCTCGGGTGGAAGATCGCCGAGATCGAGAACCTGCACGGCGCGATGGGCTTCCTGCCGCTGCTGCTCTTGGATGACGTGTCCAGCGAGCTGGATCCGGAGCGCAACGCGTACCTCATGAGCTACCTGGCCCAGAGTGGCGCGCAGGTGTTCCTCACCACCACGGATGCCTCGCTGGTGCGCGGCGCGGCGGCGGCGGACACGCTGTGGATGGACGTGCACGGGGGCCAGGTGACACCCCGGCCCGTGGAGGCCGCCGGCTGAGCGGATGCCAGGAAGCACGGAACCGTTCTACAGTCGCGCGCCATGCGCCGCCTGCTCCTGCTCTCCGCCGTGCTCCTCGGCAGCTCGTGTCTGCCGCGCTCCACCATCTCCCCCGTGGCCAGCCAGCACAATGACGCGTGCACGCTGGCCCTGGATGCCGGGGACTGCAAGGCGGCCACGGCCCACTGCGACCACGCGCTCGAGTTCAACCCGGACTACCCCGAGGCCATCGCCAACAAGGGGCTCATCGCCTGGAAGTGCGACCACGACACGAAGGCCGCGCGCGAGTACTTCATCCGCGCGCTGCGCCTGGAGAACAACCTCGCCCAGGCCTACAACAACCTCGGCGTGCTCGAGATGGAGGAGAAGGAGTACGCCTCCGCGGCCAAGCGCTTCCTCCGCGCGCTGGAGGTGAACCCGGACTACCTCGAGGCGCGCTTCAACCTGGCGCGCACCTACCAGGCCCTGGGCAAGGCGGAGGACGCGGAGAAGCACCTGCGGCAGCTGCTCGCGACGAGCCCGGCCATCGCGGACGCCCAGAACCTGCTGGGCATCCTGCGGCTGGAGGCGGGGGACATGGACGAGGCCCTCACCCGCTTCGATGCCGCCGTGCTCCTGGTGCCCGACCACCCGGACTACCACTTCAACCGCGGGGTGGCCTACGCGAAGGCGGGCCGGCTCGACGAGGCCAAGGAGGACTTCCGCTCCTGCCTCACCCTTCAGCCGGAGCACGTCGGCTGCCGGCACAACCTGGACCTGCTGCTCAAGGGACCGTGAAGCCCCGCTCCTCCACGGGCCCGCGCGCGGGGGCTACGTCCGGTGCGCGCGCCGAGGCCAGTGCAGGCGCCACCGGCCGCGCTGGTGGTGGGGCAGCTGCTCCGGGGTGACGTGACCGAAGTAGGCGAAGCGGAACTCGGCCCAGAGCACCACGTAGGCGACCGAGAAGAGGAAGGTGCCCAGCACCATCCACCACATCACCCCGGCGATGAGGCCCCCCACGGCGGCCACCAGGAGCAGCGCTCCGAGGATGAGCGACACGTCGCGCAGACGCTTCGACTCGCTGAAGGCCATGCCCATGGAGACCAGGGCCAGGGCGAGCAGGAACCACGCCAGTCCGAACGCCGAACGGACATACAAGCCTGCGATCGACAGCAAGAAGAGGCCAAAGCCGAAGAGGGCCAATGCTCCGTCCATGGGATTTTCCTCCTGAAGCGTCCACCCTGGAACATCGGCACTGCCCGAGGCCGGGGCACGGCGCGGGCGAGCGCATGCCGCCGCCTGCCTGGGGAGCGGCGTGGCCGAGGCGTGGCGGGCGCTGGGCGATCCGGTGCGCGAGGCCCAGGCCCTGAAGGACTTCCTCCAAGCGCACCCGGACTCCCTGCTCGCCGAGTCCGCGGGGTGCCGGCTGAAAGAGCTGTCTCCACCCGCGCCGTCGCTGTCTCGTAGGGCCAATCAACCTGATTTTCAAGCTTCCCATCCCATTCCATGAAAAATAGGAAGCGCTGAAATCCATGCGCTGGGCCGAGGGCCCATGGGAGGAAGCCGTGCACGACACCTCGAAGAACCCGCGGTGGCTCGCAGTGGAATGGGGCTCCGCGATCGCCCGCCCGCATGTGCTGGCGTGGTTGCTGATGGCGCTGTTCCTCGTGGGCCCTGGGGAGGCCGCGGCGGATGGGCGCTACTACAGCGACTCGGACACCATCGAGACCCAGCACACCGAGTGGATGAGCTGGATTCCCAACGCGACGAACCTCGCGGCCCTCTCCATTCCGGGCACTCACGACACGATGTCGTTCCATGGCGGCAGCCTGGTGCAGACCCAGTCGCTGCCGCTGCGCACGCAGCTCGACGCGGGCATCCGGGCGCTGGACATCCGGTGCCGCCACATCGGCGACCGGTTCGCCATCCACCATGGCTCGGTGTACCAGCACGCCAACTTCGATGACGTGCTGCGGACCACCATCCAGTTCCTGAAGGACCACCCCTCCGAGACCGTGCTGATGAAGGTGAAGGAGGAGTACGACGCGGAGGGGAACACGCGCTCGTTCGAGGAGACCTTCGCGTGGTACCAGTCTCAGACGGCCTACAAGAACTTCATCTGGACGGGCACCACGCTTCCCACGCTCGAGCAGGTGCGGGGGAAGATCGTCATCGTGCAGGCCTTTGGCGGGGGTTCGTACGGGGTGAGGTGGCCCTCGGATGGGTCGAATGCCAGCTTCGACGTCCAGGATGAGTGGGAGGTGACCTGGCTCTGGGACATCCCCACCAAGTGGGAGCGGATCCTGGCGCAGTTCGAGAAGACGAAGAGCGGCTCGGCGTCGGTGATGTACGTGAACTTCCTGAGCGGCTCGTCCTCGACGGGCGGGGTTCACCCGTACACGGTGGCCAGCGGCGAGGGGTCCGTGTACCGGGGCATGAATGATCAGGCGCTCGAGTACCTGATGGCGGGCAACATGCAGCGCACGGGCATGGTGATGATGGACTTCCCGGGGGCGGGGCTGATCGACGCCATCATCGCGCACAACTTCCGCCTGGTGCCCGTGAGCGTGCTGCCCCAGAGCGACTTCGACTTCATCTTCAAGAACGTCTCCTACTCGTTCGTGGGCAACGCCCAGGAGCGCTGGAACCAGATGCGGACGTTCCTCTACAACGTGCTGCCGGGACGCATGTGGCAGTGGATGGCGCTCAAGAGTCGGGCGAGCCTCGCGAAGCACACCGAGGGCCTGTCCTCGCACTCGAGCGAGATCGACGGCTACATGCATGCCGCCTACACCGTCCGGACGCTGAACACGGCGGTGAGCCAGAGCGCCCTGCAGGCCTTCGTCCTCACGCGCATCCCCTTGCTGACGGGAGATGAGCCGATCCGCTCGATTCAGCTGTACACGCAGCTGGTGATGACCTACCCGAACCAGTCCTGGACCGTGGTCGTCAAGCGGGAGCCGGGTGGCCTGGACAACTGGGCCTATGCCACCTACGGCTCCAACCCCGTCTACAAGATCCAGGTGGGGGACTACCTGTACGCCGTCTGGGGCTACGATCCGCGCTAGGCAGGTCCGAAGGAGTTCTTGCACCCTGGAGAGAGGCACTTGTTCCAGGGGAGCTGCCCAACCAGGGATGCGCCCTGTGCGTGGACCGGCAGTGAACTGGTATGACAAGCAGACCAGTTCGGACAAAGTGCGACCGGCAGGAGGGCGGACCGGACGCGGGGCGGACTCGGGCCCGGTGTCCGTTGCAAGTGGCGAAGCCTCTTCGAGAGTCGTGAAAGACTTCTTCGGACCTGCCTGGTCACCTGGGCCCACTGTCCTGGGAGCACAGGTCGCGGGCCCCTCGTCTCGGTGCGGGTCCCCCCGTCGCTGACGGGTCCTCCCGCACCGGCCGTCCCGCTCTCCCCCGGCTCACGGACTCCTATCCAACAGAGCGGCATGACGGGCAATGACTCATCAGGCAGGCTGGATGAGGGCGGAGCCAACCGCCTCCCGTGAGCCGAGGACGCGATGACGGGCAGACCCCCGACTCGCTCAGACCTGGGAACCTCGTGGGGCCCTGGCGTGTGGAGGGCTAGCTGTGGCCTGGGAATCACTCAGGGGTAGGACCAGGCGCCGGCGCAGCGCCCACCCGTCGTCGCCGCGTCGTAGAGCGGGTAGAACGTGCCGCGGCCGAAGGGCTCGCAGATGTTGGCCCCCACCGCCAGCAGGCTGTTCAGGATGCACGAGCGCGCCGCCGCCTCCTCCTGGGTGCTGGGGATGATGCGCTCCACGCAGGCGATGAAGTTGACCGTCTGCGAGCACCCGCCGTTGCCCTCGTTCACCCACGTGGCGTGGTTCACGTTCCAGCAGCCGCTGTCATGCCAGAAGGCGCACCGGTCCACCTCGTCATAGACGGCCGCCGTGCCCGAGCCCCAGCCCGCGCCGACATGGAAGCCGTACACGCAGTTGGCGTAGGGGACGATGCCGCTCACCTGCACGTCCGGCGAGCAGTTCTTCCCATCCCCCAGCCCCGAGGCGCACGCGTTCTTCTCCCCCTGCGGACGCCCGGACAGCCCCAGGCGGAAGCTCTGGTTGGGCAGGCCATGGCACCCCCACTGGATGATGTTCGTGCCCGCCCCGTAGCCAGCCCCGGACACGTCCAGACACAGCCCGGTGTGCTTCGCCACGATTTCATAGGAGCCGGTGCCCCGCTCCCGCAGCCAGAACCGCTGGTTGTCTCCCCCATGGCAGGGCCACTGGTAGAGCGTCACGCCCCAGTTCCCGTTGGGCACGTCCACGCACAGCCCGCTGACCTTCGACACCAGGCTGTACGTCCCATCTCCCATGGCCACCGGAGTGAACTGCTGGTTGATTCCTCCGTGGCAGGGCCACTGGTAGAGCGTCGTGCCCTGCGCCCCGTTGGCGAGGTCGAGACACATCCCGCTGTGGCCCGCCGACCAGGTGACGACGGTGCCTGCCTCGAGCCCCTGCGCCGCCACGCCCAGCGTAGGGGCCGCGCCCTCCTCGGACTCGGAGAGCTCGGCCTCGGCCTCGACTCCACAGCCGAACAGGGACAGGACGCTGAACCCGATGAAGACAGCGGTACGCAGAGGATGAAGAGCGCGCATGAGGGCTTTCCTGGGCCGAGCGTCCGTCGGGATGACGAGTGGCTCCGGCGGGCCCCGGCGTCTGCACGCCGCGCGCCAACTCGCGGAGAAGTCACGGTGGGCCGGACTTCCCTCTGAAGCCAGCGAGCCTGGACCTCGCCCCGGCGTCCGCCTGCGTCCCAACGGAACGCAGGCGCGTCCCGGTCGAGCGCGGTGGTTGAAGTTCTCTCGGGACATGAGAACCCGGTCAACTTCCCTCGACGCTGCGCTGGCCCGGACTATATCTCCCGCCCATGGAACCGATTATTTCCGTCCGGGGGCTGACGAAGACGTACGCCTCGGGACTGCAGGCGCTCAAGAACATCAATCTGGAGATTCGCCGCGGAGAAATCTTCGCCCTGCTGGGACCCAACGGCGCGGGCAAGACGACCCTCATCAGCATCATCTGCGGCATCGTGAACCCGAGCACCGGCGTGGTGCTGGCCGACGGGCACGACATCGTCCGCGACTACCGGGCGGCGCGGACGAAGATAGGGCTGGTGCCCCAGGAGCTGACCACCGACGCCTTCGAGACGGTGTGGGCCACGGTGTCCTTCAGCCGGGGCCTGTTCGGCAAGGCGCCCAACCCGGCCCACATCGAGAAGGTGCTCAAGGACCTGTCCCTCTGGAACAAGAAGGACTCCAAGATCATGACCCTGTCGGGAGGCATGAAGCGGCGGGTGATGATCGCCAAGGCCCTCTCCCACGAGCCGCAGATCCTCTTCCTCGACGAGCCGACCGCTGGCGTCGACGTGGAGCTGCGGCGCGACATGTGGGAGGTGGTGCGGAGCCTGCGCTCCAGCGGCGTGACGATCATCCTGACCACGCACTACATCGAAGAGGCCGAGAAGATGGCCGACCGCATCGGCGTCATCTCCAAGGGCGAGCTCATCCTCGTGCAGGACAAGGCCGAGCTGATGACCAAGCTGGGCAAGAAGCAGCTCACCCTGAACCTCCAGGAGCGGCTCTCCGCCCTGCCGCCCGCGCTCGCCGACCTCAAGCTGGAGCTGTCACCGTCGGGGACGGAGCTGATCCACACCTTCGACTCCAACGACGAGCGCACGGACATTCCCACCCTGCTGCGGCGGGTGACGGAGCAGGGCATCGCCTTCAAGGACCTCCAGACGCGCCAGAGCTCGCTGGAGGAGATCTTCGTCAGCCTGGTCAAGGAGCGGACATGAGCCTCAACGTCTACGCCATCAGCGCCATCTACAAGTTCGAGATGGCTCGCGCCTTCAGAACCCTGTGGCAGAGCATCGTCTCGCCTGTCATCTCGACGTCGCTCTATTTCGTGGTCTTCGGCTCGGCCATCGGCTCGCGGATGACGCAGATCGACGGGGTGACCTACGGCGCCTTCATCGTGCCGGGGCTCATCATGCTGTCGCTCTTCACCCAGAGCACGGCGAACGCCTCGTTCGGCATCTACTTCCCGAAGTTCACCGGCACCATCTACGAGGTCCTCTCGGCGCCGGTCTCCTTCGTCGAGATCGTCATCGCCTACGTCGGGGCCGCGGCCAGCAAGTCGATCCTCCTGGGGCTCATCATCCTGGCCACCGCGGCCGTGTTCGTGCCGCTGCAGATCCAGCACCCGCTGTGGATGATCGCCTTCCTGGTGATGACGGCGGTGAGCTTCAGCCTGTTCGGCTTCATCATCGGCATCTGGGCCAACGGCTTCGAGCAGCTCCAGTTCATCCCCATGCTGGTCATCACGCCGCTGACCTTCCTGGGAGGAGCCTTCTACTCCATCGACATGCTGCCGCCGGCCTGGCGCACGGTGACGCTGTTCAACCCGGTGGTCTACCTGATCAGCGGCTTCCGCTGGAGCTTCTACGGCACGGCGGATGTGGACGTCGGCATCAGCCTGGGCGCGACGATGGCCTTCTTCCTCGCCTGCCTGTCCGTCGTCGCGTGGATGTTCAAGACCGGCTACCGGCTGAAGACCTGAGCCACGCGGGGACTCGGACCCGGCAAAGGTGGGGCGATATGTCCTGCCGGGCTCCACGTTCTTCCACACGTCATCGAATGGAATGAACGGAGGACGCCATGAAGGGCTCGCTGGTGCTGTCGGTTCTTCTCTTCCTGGGGGTGGGGTGCGCGGGTAGCGGGAGTCAGGTGCGCGCCGAGAGCGAGGGAGGCCGCATGGGGCAGCGCTCCGCGGAGCCCCTGCTGGTGAAGGGCGCACACATCACCGGTCCCTCCTCGTCACTCAGCCTGAGGCAGAACGGGATGCGTGGCCGCTTCCGCAACCAGCCCCTGGAGCTGGAGTGGGACTACCAGCAGGTGAGGGGGCAGTTTGGCACCCGGCCCGCGCAGCTGGAGCTGTCCGAGGGGGATGACCTGCGCGCCTCCGGCAGCTTTGGCGGCGTCACCGTGGCGCTCCTCGTCAAGCAGGACGTCCTCGTGGCTCGAGCCGGCGCGTGCGCCTACTACATGAGCCGCGTGGAGGGAGGCTTCTCGGGCAAGCGCGACTGCGAGGGCTCGCTCGAGGAGGGGTTCTTCATCGACTTCCCCGAGAGTCTCCAGGCGCGCCCGCTCGGCGAGATGGCGACGCTGCTCACCCTGACGCTCGTCAACTACACGGATGCCTACGCCCAGGCCGTCTCTCCCGCCCGCTTCACCGCCCCTCGGGACTTCACCAAGATGGAGGCAAGGAGCAGCAGCCGGAAGATCAACTAGACACGAGGTGCCGACAGGGTCGCGTACCATGAGGACCATGTCCCGCGTTCACGTTCTGCTCCTGCTGCTCTGTGTCGTGCTCCCGCTCTCGGGGGCCGCCCAGGCTCCGTCGCCGCCGCCCATGGTCCCCGCGCCCGCGGCTCCTCCGGCGGAGGCGGTGCAACCCGAGGGCGAGCTCATCCCCCGCTCCAGCGTGACGCCCGACAGCGGAAGGGGCAGGGCCGGGCGTGTCATCCTCGGACCGCTGACGGGGCTCGTGCTGGGCCTCCTGGCGGCCACGCCTGGACTCGTTCTCATGGGGGACTCGTTCTCCTGCAGCACCTGCGCGAACGACTCGGAGATCATCGGCGGCGGCCTGGTCAGCCTCGTGGGCTTCACGGCGGGCACCGCGCTCGGGGTCAAGCTCATCGGGAGCCTGTTCTGGGGCGAGGGGCGCTTTCTGAAGACGCTCCTGGGCTCCGCGCTGGGGTTCGGCGGAGGCCTCCTGACCATGATTCCGCTGATCGAGACGGAGGGAGGCTGGGCCGTGCCCCTGATCATCGGCCCCCTCATCGGCGCCGTCATCGGCTACGAGCTGTCTCACACGGAGGAGCTCGAGCGCATGGCAGCCGGCCCGAGCGTGGCGGTGCTCCCGTCCGTGAGCGTGCATCCCTCGGGAGGCGTCATCGCGGGGCTCATGGGTCGCTTCTGAGCCCCGAGGCTCGCTTCAGGGCGACAAGGGGACGAACACGCCGAGCACCCGCGTCTCCTCGTCATCGCTGGGATCCGTCTTCTCGGTGACGAGCATCCATCCCTGCTTGAAGGGGCGCAGCTCCATCCCCCGCGCGCCGACGCGGTACCCCTGAGGCGTGGGCTGGAGCTGCTCCTGGCGAAGCCGCCTTCCCTCGTCCAGCTCATGACGCAGCCGCAGCATCAGGTTCTCCTCCGGCAGCGACTCCGCTCCCCGGAAGAAGTGGTCGTCGAACCGCTCGCACGCGCTGCCCAGGTAGTCGAGGTCCGCCTCGCTCTCCGGCAACAGCTCGAAGAGCGCCATGGACACGCCCCCTTCCGCTGCCGGGGACAGCTCGAGCGCCGCCGGGTGGAACTCCTGCCCCCGCCGCTGCGCTCCCTGGTAGCGCTCCCGGAAGGTCATCCCCCAGAAGCGCGTCGGAGCGGAGAGCGGAGCGGTGAGCCGCGCCTCCGGCCAGGCCGCGGCCGCCAGGCACACCCCCTTGAAGTTGGAGGGCTTGTCCGGAACGCACGAGTCCCCGGTGGCCAGGGCCCTCACCCACCCGGTCCGGTGCGCGCTCCCCGGCTCCTCCCCGGAAGCCCCCGCAACGTCCGCCCGCTTGCCGAGCATGCAGCCGGTGAACAGGACCATCGAACCGAAAATCGCCAGTGTGCTCAGCCGCTTCTTCATGGAGCTCTCCGGGGCCCGCGGTGATGGCTCAACGCCGGGTCTGGATCATCTGCACCGTGGTGGTGCGGGGCTTCGAGAACGCCTCCACCTGCAGGATGCGGCGCGTGGGCGCGTTCTCGATCCACATCGTGTACTTCCGCGGGTCCTTGGCCTTGTGCTCGAACAGCTCGACCTTGAAGACCTTGATTGGCCCGGTCTTGCCTGCCTGGAGATCGCCGATGGACTGGAGATCCGTCACGTGCTGCACCAGGACGCGCCAGTCCGAGTGGAAGTTCTTGTCGAAGATGCCAGTCAGCTCGAACACGCGAAGGCTTCCGAGGAACCCCTCCTCCAGGGGGAGCGCGGCGACGGCCAGCTCGAGGGACGCATTCGGCATGAAGAGCGGCACGTTCCCCACGGGGTGGTCGAGCTTCCCCTTGAACGAGCCCCCGAGCTCCATCTTCATCACGCCGTCGATGTTCTCCATCCGGAACGTGTTGGTCTCGTTCTTGTTCGTCATGCCGACGAGCTTCGTCTGCGTGGTCACCATCTTGTAGGGGACCAGCGTCTTCGCATCGAGCCAGTAGCGGTAGTCGAACTTCCCGTCCTGGGTGCGGCCGGTGTCGGTGACGAGGATCGCCTCCCGCTTCTTGTCGCGCTTTCGCTGGATGCTGCGCCGCATCGTCTGGAGGGCGTAGGAGAGAGGCTCGCGGTCCGCGCCCTTCCCCCACGCAGCCGTCTGCACGACGGTCCGATACTGGAACACCCCCGGCTTCAGGAGCGGCGCCTGGATGAGGGCGGCGCTGGAGGGCGGGAGGGGCGCCAGGCCCTGGCCCCCGCCTTCGGTGCGGAAGGACTTCACGAAGTGCTGGAGCACGTTCTCGGGAGGGGCTTCCTTTCCCTCGATGTGGAGGTGGACGACCTGGACGATCTTCTCCCCCAGGTTGATGTACTGCCCCGCCGAGTGCACCGGTGGTGACGTGTCACTCCTGGGGCTCAGGCGATACTCGGCCGCGGGGAAGCCGTCGACGACGATCGCGTCGTTCTGGAGGACCTCCAGGCCCTCGTTGCTCGCGATGGCGTTGAGGCGGCCCTGGAGGTGCGCGGAGGGGTTCTTCTCGAGCTCATCCGTCAGGACGACGTTGTCCTTCCAGTGCCTCGAGCTGAAGGTCCAGCCTCGGGCCGCATCCGTGTAGCTGCAGACCGTTTGATCCCGCTGCTGGCTGCACTGGGGAGTGGCGGGGAACTCGACGCTGTACATGCCTCCAGGAGGCGTGAAGCGCACCCCCGGCGGGAGCTCCTCGGCTGGCGGCTCGGCCGGCTTCGGCTCAGGCGGAGCGGGAGCCTGCGCGGTGGCGGCCGGCTGGGCGGGAGCGGGTGTCCCAGGAGTGGAGGGAGCCGGGGCGGGGGCCGTCTCCGCGCGAGGGGGCACCACGGGGCGGGGGCGGGAGCGTGCGCAGCCGACCAGCGTCAGGCTGGCGGAGAGAAGGAGGCAGGAGATGCCTCGGACCGGGAATGGAGACATGCGCGCAGTGTCGGTCAAAGTGCCAGTGTCGGCAACAGGGCTTCCCCGAGCGGTGATCAGCGAATGATCAGCGCGGGCCGCTCAGGGCGATTCGCTCGCCTGGGCGATGGACTTCGGTGGGGTGGCTCCCGCGCCCCGCGCCCCCAGCACCGTGCGCCACGCCGTGGCCAGCAGGATGATGCCGCCGCCCAGCAGGGCCCAGGGGCCGGGCCGCTCTCCAGCGAAGATGAAGGTCCACACCGGGTTGAGCACCGGCTCCAGCAGGATGAGCAGCGAGGCCTCCACCGCGGGCGTCTGCCGGATGCCCAGGTTGAAGAGCGTGTACGCCAGGCCCAGCTGGAAGACACCCAGGAAGAGCAGGATGCCTCCATCCAGCGGCGTGGGCGCCGGGCCACCGAGCGCCGGCACCAGCACGCTCAGGCCCGCGAGCAGGTTGCCCCACACCAGCACCACCTGCCCCTCCGTCACCGCCCGCAGCCCCATGATGGTGAGCGAGAACGCCACGCCCGAGGCCAATGCGATTGCGTTGCCCATCAGCTGCCCCGGCTGGAGCTGATCCAGGAAGAAGAGGCTCAGGCCCACCAGGAAGATGGGGGCCGCCATCAGCTCGCCGCGCGAGGGCTTCTCGCGCAGCAGCAGGGGAGACAGCAGCAGCACGTACAGCGGCGCGGTGTCCTGCAGGAAGATGGCGTTGGCGGCGGTGGTGAGCTTGTTGGCGATGATGAACAGCACCACCGTGGCCGCGTAGGCCACCGCCACCCCGAGCGCCTTCAGCGAGGGCCGCTTGCGCCCGGCCGGGAAGGCCAGCCACAGCACCAGCGCCGCGACCAGCGAGCGCCCGGAGGCGATCTGGTAGGCGCTCAAAGTAGACAGCTTGACGGCCGCTCCCGCCGTGGACCAGAGCACGGCGGCGATCAGGATGTAGAGACGGGGGCGGAGCATGGCGTGGCTGGACCGGGGGCATATGCCGGCTGGCGGTGGAACGCCACTGCCGCGCGGCACCACGCGGAGGCAGGCGCGCGTGGCGGCCCCGACTCGGCGTAGACTGACACCCCATCACCTTATGTGCCGTATCTCCCGAAGTCCCCCCAGGGAGCGCAGGCCCCCCTCTGCCTCCACCCAGGTTCATGCCCGCCTGCTGGCGGCGTGCCTGCTTGCGGGACTGCTCGCGACGGGAAACGCCTGGGCCCTGGAGCCGACCAAGGCCCTCAACCAGTTCCCCCACCGCGTCTGGCAGACGGAGGACGGGCTGCCCCAGAGCACCACGGTGGCCCTCGCGCAGACTTCGGACGGCTACCTGTGGGCCGGCACCTATGAGGGCCTGGTGCGCTTCGACGGCGTGCGCTTCACCGTCTTCGATCCCGGCAACACCCCCGCCCTGCCAGATCGCTCCATCACCTCCCTGGCCGTCGACCGGGACGGGACGCTGTGGATCAACACGAACAGCGGGCTGGCGGGCATGCGAGCGGGGAAGTTCTTCTCCATGCCCCTCCCCGAGGGCATCATCCCCCGCGGCGTGCACCAGCTGCTGCCGGCTCGGGACGGAGGCCTGTGGCTCGCCACCGCGCGCAACGGGTTGATCCGGCTCTTCAAGGGCACCTTCGACGTCTTGACGTCCGAGCATGGGCTCGCCAGTGAGCGGGTGCTGGCGATGGCCGAAGGGGAGGACGGCAGCCTCTGGGTGGCCACGCCCGAAGGAGTGCAGCGCTGGGACGGCACGGCCTTCCTCCCTGGCCCCGAGTTCCAGGGGCCTCCCACCCTGGTGACGGCGCTGATGCTGGACCCGCAAGGCGTCCTCTGGGCGGGAGATCAGGCGGGCATCGTGTACCGGCAGCAGGGCGCGATGATGCTCCCCCACCCGGAAGCGAGCCTGCTCGGCAGTCCCATCTCCGTGCTGCTCATGGATCGTCACGGCGCGCTGTGGGCGGCGAGCCGGGGCCAGGGGCTGCTGCGCCTGGTGAATGGGCGGCGCTCCGTGCTCGGCCCCGAGAGCGGGCTGGGGATCGACTCCATCATGTCCCTGCTGGAGGATGCCGAGGGCAACCTCTGGCTGGGCATGGGCAGCCACGGCCTGTACCGTCTCAAGGACGCCCCCTTCACGCCCTACGGTACCCCCGAGGGGCTGGGGCACGAGACGGTGAGCTCCCTGCTCGAGGCGCGCGACGGCAGCCTCTGGTTCAGCCTCCTGGGCGGCGGCATCTCCCGCTTGAAGGACGGGCGCGTGACGACGTGGACGACGCGCGAGGGGCTCCTCGACAACATGGTCTTCGGCAGCGCCGAGGGGCGCGATGGCACCCTCTGGTTCGCCACGCGCAAGGGCCTCATCCGCTGGCGGGATGGCACGTTCTCCACCCTCCCCGAGGAAGGCCAGCCGCCCAGGAATCCCATCGGGTATGCCGTCGTCGAGGACGAGCAGGGCACGCTCTGGACCAGCACCCAGGATGGGCTCGCCCGCTGGGATGGGAGGCAGTTCGCGCTCGTCGCCCCGAAGGACCAGGTGCTCGGCGGCCTCATCCGGGTGCTCAAGCGGCGGGCCGCGGGCGGCCTCTGGGTCGGAACCCAGGGCGGCGGCCTGGCCGCGTACTCCCAGGGGGAGATCATTACTCTGTCCTCCCGGGGCAGTCCCATCAGCGGTGACGTCCGAGGCCTCTTCGAGGACGGCGAGACGCTCTGGGTCGGCACCACCCAAGGGCTCTTCCGCTGGAAGAACGGCGACTTCGTCCGCCTGTCCCGCGAGCAGGGGCTCTTCGACGACGTCGTCTTCGAGATCCTCCCGGACGGGAAGGGCAACCTGTGGATGACCTGCAACAAGGGCATCTTCCGCGTCTCCCAGCAGGAGCTGGAGGCCGTCGCGGATGGGCGACTCGCCCGTGTCACCTCCCGCGCCTACGGCAAGGAGGATGGGATGCGCGTCGCGGAGTGCAACGCCCTGGGAGGGCCTTCGGGGGTCCGCGCGCGCGATGGCCGGCTCTGGTTCCCCACCGTCCGCGGCGCCGTGGCCTACGACGCGCGACATGAGAGGGCGCCCTCCTTGCTGCCTCCGGTGCTCCTCGAGGAGCTCAGGGTGGACGGGCGCTCCGTGCCTGGCGCCGAGTGGTCGCGCATCCCTCCCAGCGCGGGCCGCGTCGACATCCAGTACACCGCGGCGGCCCTGGCCGCCTCGGAGCAGCTGCACTTCCGCTACAAGCTGGAGGGCATCGACCCGGACTGGGTGGAGGCCGGCTCCCGGCGCGTCGCCTACTACACGCGCATTCCGCCGGGACACCATCGGTTCCTCGTCGAGGCGTTCATCCCGGCCAGCGGCGTGCCTCCCCGCGGAGCGCAGCTGGAGTTCCACCTGCAGCCGCGCTTCTTCGAGACGATCCTCTTCCGCGTGGCGTGTGGCCTGGCCGCCGTGCTCGCCGTGGCGGGCGCGGTGTGGCTCCGCCTGCGTCAGTCGCGCGAGCGCGAGCGCAAGCTGCAGGTTCGCGTGGACGAGCGCACCGCGGAGCTGGCCATGCGCATCCAGCAGCTCGAGGCCACCCGGGAGCGGCTCGCCCACGCCGAGAAGCTGGTGGCGGTGGGAACGCTGGCCGCCGGCGTCGGCCACGAGATCAACAACCCGCTGGCCTACATCCTCTCCAACCTCCGCTACCTCTCCACGGAGCTGAGGGACCTGCCCCGGCGCGAGGACGAGAAGGAGCGCTGGCAGGAGGTGGAGGAGGCGCTGGCCGACGCGCTCCACGGCGCCGAGCGGGTGCGGAAGATCGTCCAGGCGCTGAAGACGCTCGCCCGCGCGCAGGCCGAGCCTCCGAGCCGCGTGGACCTCCACGCCGTGCTGGACCGGACCGTGGAGGCGCTGGACCAGGAGTTGCGCCGCCGGGCCCGCCTGGTGAAGGACTACGGGCTGTCCCAGCCGGTGATGGGCGACGAGGGGCGCCTGGGCCAGGTCTTCCTCCACCTGCTGCTCAACGCCGCCCAGGCCATCCCCGAGGGCCAGCCGGAGAGCAACGAGATCCGCGTCACGACGCGCCGCGACCCGGCGGGCCGCGCCATCATCGAGGTGCAGGACACCGGCAAGGGCATTTCCCCGGAGATACTCCCCCGCATCTTCGAGCCCTTCTTCACCACGAAGGAGGCGGGGGAGGGCACGGGGCTCGGCCTGTCCATCTGCCACGCCACCATCCAGTCGATGGGCGGGGAGATCGAGGTGCAGAGCGAGCCGGGACAGGGCTCCATCTTCCGGATCCTCCTCCCACCGCTACAGGTTGCTCCAGCAGCCGCCCCCTAGGTCGCTGCGCCGCGGCATTGTCGGCTGGTGGGCGGATTCCCAGCCCGCGAGGCGGGGTTCCCCGAGCCCGGCGGGCCACATCGCGGGTTTCCCGTGACGCCGAGTCAACCCTTGTGGCCGGGGGGCCTAGGCATCCGGGAGTCCGTGCCTAGTTTCCGTTTCCTCGGAGACGGAGTGATGACTCGGAGCCCTCTCTTGCTCACATTGCTGTGCCTGGCCGCCACCACCGGTTGTCGCCGCGTGCGCTTCGAGGACTCGGTGTTCTCCAAGAAGCAGGTGAGCTACCGCATCGGCGAGCTGCCCCGGCACTGGAGCCGCGTCTTCGTCGAGGGCAATGATCTGGCCTTCTCGGAGACGGACACCGGGCGGGCGCTCTCCATCAACTCCACCTGCGAGGGGCACGATGATCCGCCCCTGCCGGTGCTCACCCGCCACCTGTTGATGGGCTTCACCGACCGGCAGGAGGTGTCCCAGCAGCTCATCGAGCTGGACGGCCGCGAGGCCCTGCGCTCGCGCCACACGGCGAAGCTGGACGGCGTGCCGGTGGAGCTGGAGCTGGTGGTCCTCAAGAAGGACGGCTGCGTCTTCGACTTCACCTACGTCGCGCCGCCCGGGCAGGCCGAGGCGCGCCTGGCGGACTTCGATGCCCTGCTCCAGGGCTTCCACGCGGAGCGAGACTCATGAGCACCTCGGTCGAGGTCGGCACGGGCGGGGGCGCGGAGCTCATGCCCGCGGAGCCCACGCTCTCCATCGGCGCGCGCGTCCGCCAGCGGCTGGAGGCGCTCGGGGCGATGGTGGTGATGTCCGGCAAGGTCTTCTCTCGCGCCGTGCGCCCGCCCTATGACTGGGGCGCGCTCGTCTTCCATACCGAGTCGCTGGGCGTGCGCTCCATGCCCATCGCCCTGCTCACCTCGACGTTCGCGGGGCTCGTCATCTCGCTGCAGTTCGGCTTCTTCCTGGCGCGCTTCGGCGTGCAGTACACGGTGGGCCGCGTCGTCGTCCTCACGCTGTTCCGCGAGCTGGCCCCGGTGCTCACCGCGCTCACGGTGGGCGCGCGCATCGGCTCGGGCATCGCCGCCGAGCTGGGGGCGATGACGGTGACGGAGCAGGTGGACGCCATCCGGGCGCTCGGGGCGGATCCGCTGCGCAAGCTGGTGGTGCCGCGGGTGCTCGCGTGCCTGCTGGTGCTGCCCACCCTCACCGTGCTGGCGGACGTCATCGGCCTGGTGGCCGGCGCGCTCGTCGTCAACCTGCAGTACGGCATCTCCTTCGACATGTTCTTCCAGGGCGCGCTGGACACGGTGTTCATGAGCGACTTCGTGTCGGGCGTCATCAAGGGCGCCGTCTTCGGCGTCACCATCGGGCTGGTGGGCTGCTTCAAGGGCCTCACCGTGGAGGGCGGCACCGAGGGCGTGGGCCGCGCCACCACCCAGACGGTGGCCATCACCTCCGTCTCCGTGTGCCTGGCCGACTTCTTCATCACCAAGATCAGCCTCTACCTCTAGCCATGCGCCTGTCCGCCCCACGTCCCCGCCTCGAGTTCCACCCGCCCACCCCGGGCGAGGAGCTCATCCACTTCGAGCACCTGAAGAAGTCCTTCGGTCCCAAGCGCGTCTATGACGACGTGGAGCTGTCGGTGCGAGCGGGGGAGACGCTGGTCGTCATCGGCGGCTCGGGCACCGGCAAGAGCGTGCTGCTCAAGTGCCTCATCGGGCTGCTCTTGCCGGACGCCGGGCGCATCCTCTTCCAGGGGCAGGACCTGACGCGCCTGCGCGAGGAGGACTTCCTGTCCGTGCGCCGCCACGTGGCCATGGTGTTCCAGGGCGCGGCGCTCTTCGACTCGCTGACGGTGGGCGAGAACGTGGCCTATCCGCTGCGCGAGCACTTCCCGGAGCTGTCCGCCGAGGAGGTGTCCCGCCGCGTGGCCGAGAAGCTGTCCTGGGTCAACCTGCCGGGCACCGAGAAGATGATGCCCGCGGACCTGTCCGGCGGCATGCGCAAGCGAGTGGGGCTGGCGCGCGCCATCGCCACCAACCCGGAGGTCATCCTCTGGGACGAGCCCACCACGGGGTTGGATCCCGTCACCACCCAGAGCATCAACACGATGATCAACACGATGAAGCAGAAGCTGGGGTGCACCTCCATCGTCGTGACGCACGACATGATGAGCGCCTTCGAGGTGGCGGACCGCATCGCCATGCTGGCCAACCGGCGCATCGTCCAGGTGGGCACGCCCGAGGAGGTGCGCCGCTCCACCGTGCCCGAGGTGCGCGCCTTCCTGGATGCGCGGCGGGCGGAGCTTCAGGGACGGGGGATGGTGTCATGAGCCTCTTCACTTCCACGCCGCGCGAGCGGCGCATGGCCTGGCGCGCGGGCGTCTTCGTGGCGGCGGGGCTCGTCCTGGCCGGAGTGGTGGTCTTCTTCATCGGCAAGGAGACGCGGGCCTTCGAGTCGCAGATGACCTACCGCGCCTTCTTCCCGAACGTGCAGGGCCTGACCGACAAGTCTCCGGTGTGGATTGGCGGGCTCGAGGTGGGGCACGTGGTGGGCATCGCCTTCACCGAGGACGCGGCCGAGCGCGGCATCCAGGTGACCATCGAGGTCTCCAAGAAGTACTCCGATCGCGTGCGCCAGGACTCCGTGGCCCGGCTGTCGAGCCTCGGCGTGCTGGGTGAGAAGGCCGTGGACATCTCGCTGGGTACCCCCAAGGCGCCGCTCATTCCAGACGGGGGCGAGCTGCGCACGGACGTCAGCGGGGACCTCAACGCGCTGATGCAGGCGGCCGGACAGGTGCTGAGCGACTCGCAGGCCATCAGCCGCTCGCTGCGGGTGGCGGTGGAGACGTACGCGGACCCCCGGCTCGCCGAGGATGTGTCCGCCAGCCTGCGCAGCCTCCGCAAGCTCCTGGAGGAAATAGAGCAGGGCGACGGCGTGCTGCACGCCCTCATCTACGACAAGGAGTCGGGGCGGCAGGTGCGCGGGCTGCTGGCGCACGCCTCGCAGGTGGCCAGGCGGATGGATGGGGCGGTGGGGCACGTGGAGGCGCTGCTGGCGGAGGTGCGCCAGGGGGACGGCACGGCCCACGCGCTCATCTACGGCAAGGAGGGCGCCCAGGCGCTGACGGAGCTGGGCGCGGCGGCCGGGCAGCTCGCCGGGCTCATCGAGGACGCGAAGACGAGCCCCAACGGCGCGGTGCACCAGCTCGTCTACGGGGACGCCCGGGGCATGTTCGCGGACCTGGGCAGCGCGGCGGCGGACCTGAAGAAGATCACCTCCACCGTGGCCAACGGGGAGGGCACCATCGGCGGGCTGATTTCGGACCCCACGGTGTACGAGGACCTGCGGCAGGTGCTCGGCAACGTGAAGCGCAACCGGCTGTTGCGCGCGCTGGTGCGCTTCTCGGTCAACAACCGCGAGGAGCTGGATCAGGTCGGCAAGGTGAAGCAGGAGCAGCAGGAGACAGGTACTGGAGGCTCGGGCACGAAGAAGTGAGCCCGGCGGGGAGATCCATCGATGCGTGGTTCGAGATTCGTGTCCTGGCTGGCCGTGGCGCTCGTCGCGCTCACCCAGCCGGGTTGTGGGGATGGTGAGGAGCGGGAGAAGGGCTCGGACAGCTGCACCGCCGGAAGGAACATGACGGACCCGCGCCTGGTGAATGGGCTCGAGCCCATCGCGGGCGGAGCGCTGCTGCGCATCACCTGGGACCCGGGGACGGACGCCGGCTCCGAGCTTCCCTCGGACTACTTCGCCGCCGTGAAGGTCTCTGGGGAGACGCCGACGGAGGTCCAGAACCTGGTGTCCGACGTCTCGCTGACGGAGGACCGCCAGCTCTCCGTCCGGTTCCGCAACCTCGGACCCTACCTGGCCGACCACGACGCGCTGGAGTTCGCGCTGGTGTTCCCGGACCGCCGGGGCTTCGTCTCCTGCTCGCACCCGGGCATGGATGACGCCTACCTGCTCAAGGTGCGTCTGGAGTTCGGCGAGCAGCAGCAGCTCCAGCGCGCCGAGCTGACGGAGGAAGTCACCCTGGGCGACATTTGAACGCCCGGGAGCCCGGGCTAGGCTGCGCGTGTGCGGCCTCCCGGTGCTCCCCGTGTCCCAGCGCGACTCCTCCTTCGTGGCAGGTGGCTCCTCGCCAGCCTGCTGCTCGGGCTCGGAGGTCTGCCCGCGTGCCTCGAGGGCCGGAGCTTCGCGAATGAGCCTCCGGGCTCGCCCGCTCCGCCTTCCGAGGATGGCGGCTCGACGCCGGACGCGAGCACCCCGCCCGAGCCGGCCGCGGGCACGGTCCGCATCGCGGCGTTCAACGTGCATCGCCTCTTCGACACGGTCTGTGACTCCGGGAGCTGCGGCGGCTCGGCCTACGAGGCGCTGCCCTCGTCCCAGGCCTTCGCGGCTCGCGCGGAGCGGATCGCCCAGGCCCTCACCTCGCTGAAGGCCGGCATCGTGCTGCTCTCGGAGGTGGAGACCCAGGCCAGCCTGGATGCGCTCCAGGCTCGGGCGCAGGGGTTCTCCACGGCGGTGCTCGGGGAGCTGGGCACGGCGGCCTCCGTGGATGTCGCCGTCCTGTCCCGCTACCCCCTGCGCGAGGTGCGCCGCCACCGGGCCCAGCGCCTCCTGACGCGCCCGGATGGGACGACCACCCTGTTCTCCCGCGAGTTCCTCGAGGTGCGCCTGGACGTGGAGGGGGCCGAGGTCATCGTCTTCTCCGCCCACTTCCGCTCCAAGGTGGATGACGATCCGGGCCGCCGCTACGCCGAGGCGCAGGCCGCCCGCGACATCCTCTCCGCGGTGGCCGCCGAGCGCCCGGGAGCGCTCGTGGTGCTCGGGGGCGATCTCAATGATGTCCCGGGCTCGCCGCCGCTCGAGGCGCTGGAGTCGGGCGGAGCGCTGCTGCGAGTCTCCCGCTCCCTGCCGCTGGAGGAGCTCGGGACGGTGTGGTTCCAGGGCGCGTCGCTGGCGATCGATCACCTCTACCGCGCCGCCGGGGCCTCCGGTCAGGAGGTCCCCGGGACGTTCCGGGTGGTGCGCGATGCGTCCGGCGGCGGGCTGGCGGGCTCGGACCATGCCGCCGTGCAGGCCGACTTCGAGCTGCCCCGCGGCTGAAGCTCAGAACCGGCCGAACTTGAACATCACCGAGCCGGTGAAGCCGCTCAGGTCCTGCTCGCGCATCCCGGACAGGTCGACGCTGCCGACGTAGCGATAGCCTGTGCCCAGCGCCAGCCGGAGGAAGCGCAGGACGTTCATCTCGATGGCGAGGGTGGGCTCGGCGACGAAGACCACGTCATCCTCCACGGAGCGGTCCTCTCGCCACGAGCGGCGCGGCCGGCTGTAGCCCACGACTCCGCCTCCGACGAGCGTGCCGATGGAGGCGTGCACCAGCTTGTCGGGCAGGAGGATGTACTCGAGCCAGAGGCCGCCATACGCGAAGTCCAGCCGGAGGTCCTCGCCGATGTCCGGTGCGCCCTCGGGCGCTGGCAGGCGGGTGAGCAGGGCGAAGCCGCCCGCGCCGAAGACGAAGTGATGGTTGGCGATCCACCCACCCCGGCCGCCCAGGAGCAGGGCATCCCGGTCCAGGATGCGGCTGTAGGTGAACACCGGGCCGCCATAGCCCCCTTGCGAGCCCTTGCCGGAGATGAGCGTCTCCATCTCGGGCGTGGGCTCCTGGCGCCGGGGAGCGTCGGGCGCCTGGGCGCCGGGCGGCGCCGGGGGAGGCCGCGGCGGCACGGGCTCGGGCGGAGGAGCGGGCTCGGTGGCCGGGGGAGGCGGCCCGGGTGGACCGGCCTCCTGGCCGAGCGCGATGCCCGTGGGCAGGACGACGGCGAGCAGCAGCAGGAGGGAGCGACTCATGCGCCACCACGAAAGCATGCTTCGCGCCGCCTGGCTCGCGTCCTCGAGGGCAGGCGTCGGGTGGCGCCGCCCGCACGGTGTCTGCTGGTGGACGCCTTCCTGGTCCGGCATGTCATTTTTAAGCCCACGCCTGAAAAATGCCGGTGCACCGCATGGGGAGTTGTTGCCTGATCAGGCGGAAAGCCTTCGTGATGGCACCTCGTCCCTCTCCGTGGTCACTCTCCCCCGCGTGCCGTCCTGCCCACTGTTTACAGTGGCCCACGCGTCATGTCTCGGGTGCTAGCTTGCGCGCACCCTGGCCCTCCCGTGCCTGGGTGACCCGCCCCGCCGAGCCCCCGGCGGCCCGCCCCAGTGGACTGGCGGGTCTCAGCCTCTCTCCCATGGGGCACCGAGGCTCCTCGCAATGACGGCCGTGGCCCCTCCCCTGCTTCAGCGCATCCCCAGCGGCGTCCTCGGTCTGGACGCCGTGCTCGATGGAGGCTTCCTGCAAGGAGGCACCTACATCGTCGCGGGCATGCCGGGTACGGGGAAGACCATCCTCGGCAACCAGATCTGCTTCCACCACGTGGCCCATGGCGGGCGGGTGGTCTACGTCACGCTGCTGGCGGAGACGCACGGGCGGATGCTGGCGCACCTGCGCGGCATGGCCTTCTTCACCGAGGAGCCGCTGGCCTCCGCGCTCCACTATGTGAGCGCCTACCGGGTGCTGACGCAGGAGGGGCTCAAGGGGCTGCTGGAGCTCTTGCGCCAGCTCATCCGCGAGCACCGCGCCAGCATGCTGGTGCTGGACGGGCTGGTGAGCGCCAGCGCGTCGGCGCCCAACGAGCTGGCCTTCAAGGAGTTCGTCCACGAGCTGAACACGCTGGTGAGCGTCATCGGCTGCACCACCTTCCTGCTCACCAACAGCCACACCCCCGAGGACGTCCACCCCGAGCACACCATGGTGGACGGCCTCATCGAGCTGTCGGACGAGCTCATCGGCGTGCGCGCGGTGCGCGAGCTCATCGTCCGCAAGTTCCGCGGCAGCGCGCACCTGCGCGGCCGGCACGTGTTCCAGATCTCCCAGCAGGGCATCACCGTCTACCCGCGCTCGGAGGCGATGCTGGCCGACCCCATCGCCGTGCCGGGCGAGTACACCTCGCGCGTGCCGGTGGGCGTGCCGGCGCTGGACGAGATGCTCCGGGGCGGGCTGCAGCGCAGCAGCGCCACGCTCCTCATGGGGCCGTCCGGCAGCGGCAAGACGCTGCTGGGGCTGCAGTTCCTGGCCCAGGGCGCGAAGCTGGGCGAGCCCTGTCTCTACTTCGGCTTCTACGAGTCGCCGCCGCGGCTGGTGGGCAAGGGCCAGGCCATCGGGCTGGATCTGCTCGGCGCGGTGCGCAGCGGGTCGCTGGAGATGATCTGGCAGCCGCCGGTGGAGCTGGTGCTGGATGCGCTGGCGGTGAAGATCCTCGCGGCCATCAAACGGCGAGGCGTCACGCGGGTGCTCATCGACGGGCTGGTGGGCTTCAAGGAGTCCACCGTCCACACCGAGCGCATCAACCGCTTCTTCGCCGCCTTCACCAACGAGCTGCGCGCGCTGGACGTGACGACGGTGTTCACCGAGGAGACGCGGGTGCTCTTCGGCCCGGAGGTGGAGACGCCCGTGAAGGGGCTGTCCGCGCTGGTGGAGAACCACATCTTCCTGCGCCAGGTGGAGTGGCGGGGCGAGCTGCGGCGGGTGCTGGCCATCCTCAAGACGCGCGAGAGCGGGCATGACCCGTCCCTGCGCGAGTTCACCATCGACGACCGGGGCCTGCACCTCGGAGGTCGCTTCGACAGCACGGGGGCCGTGCTCACCGACTCGGGGCTGTCCTCCTCGACGCGGCGGAGCAATACCCGCAGGCCCACGGCGCGCAAGAAACGAGGGAGCCGGAAGTGAAGACGGTCCTCCTCGTCGACGACGAGCATGCCATTCTCGATGCGCTGTCCGGCATCCTCGAGGACGAGGGTTTCCGGGTGGTGACGGCCGGCAATGGCCGCGAGGCGCTCGCCCGGATGGAAGAGGCCAGGCCGGACGTGGCGCTCGTGGACGTGATGATGCCGGTGATGGACGGGCGCGAGCTGCTGCGCGAGCTGCAGGCCCATGAGCGCTGGCGCACCGTGCCCGTGGTGCTGATGAGCGCCGTGCCCCGCGCCATCCTCACCCGCGACGCGCCCATCACGTGCGACGACTTCTTCCAGAAGCCGTTCGACTTGTGGAAGCTCATCGACCGGCTGCGCGAGCTGGCCGGTTCGGACGACTCGCACTGAGCCCGGGCCGCCGAGGCCCTGGTTCAGGGAACGTCCATGTCCATATAGGCGCGCCGCGCCGGCACCGAGTAGAAGTGGCCCTCGGGCAGCACGTAGGCGGTGAGCCGGCCGCCGTAGACGCAGCCCGAGTCCAGCCCGTAGGCGTGGGGGTGGCGCTGGAGCCGGCGCACCGCATCGTGCCCGAAGAGGACGAGCTCGGGCCCGGGCCACCTGCTGGCCCAGGGCTCCCCGTCCTCCACGCGCTTGGAGGGCTTTCCGTCGGCGGAGATGCTGCGCAGGTTGAGCAGGTGCTCCTGGCGCTGCTCCCTCAGGGCCACGCCCGGCACCAGCCCGGCGTGGACGGCGAGCGCGTTGAGCTCCGGCAGGCGCATGTAGAGGGGGCGGGACTCGAGGTACTTCCAGTCCTCGGGGCCCAGGGTGTCGAGCACGCGCTGGTGCTCGGGCTTGAGCCTCTTGCCGGGCTTCTGGTGCCCGTGGTGCCAGCGCAGCACGTGCTCGTCGTGGTTGCCGCGCACGGCCAGCAGGCCCCGCTCGCGCGCCCGCGCCACCACCCCGGCCGAGTCCGGGCCCTTGGCCACCAGGTCCCCCAGCAGCACCACGCGCTCGCCTGGCTGCCAGCCGCACTCCTTCAGGAGCGCATCCAGCTCGTCGGCGCAGCCGTGCACGTCACCGATGAACAGCGTCCGCATCCGCCACTTCCTGTCACGCGGAGGTGAGGGCCCCTCGCCGTGGGTGAGTCCCTCGACATGCCGGAACGTCTCTCCGTGCACTCACCGGGAGGAGATGTTACCTGCCTGCCGCGCACTCGGGCAGCTGGAAGCCGCGGGGCCTTCGAGCCCTGGCACTGGCGTTGCTGGTAAGAGCGGGAGGCCCGCCGGGTGCGGGCAGCGGGCCACGGCAGGCCCTGGAGGTGAATGTGGTGGAGCACGGCGGCATGGCAGGTGGCTTCTCGGCCTGCGCTTCCTGGCTGGAGCTGAGCGCGTCGGCCCTGCGGCACAACGTGGAGGTGTTCCGGGCGCTGGAGGCCGCCGTGGGCGGGGGGCCTCGGCGGACGTTCGGCGCGGTGCTCAAGGGCAACGCGTACGGGCACGGCTTCCGGGAGATGCTGCCGCTGGTGCACCCGCTGGCGGACGTCCTCTACCTCATCACCCCCCAGGACGGGCTGGCGGTGCGGGCCTTCGAGCGGGAGCGCGGGCTGGCGCCCCGGCAGGTGCTCGTCATCGGCGCCATCGCGCCGGAGGAGGCGGTGGCGCTGGCGCGCGAGGGCGTGGACGCGGTGGTGGCGGACCTGTCGTGGCGGGAGGCGGGGGCGGCGCTGCGCGCGGCCCGGCTGGAGCGCCCCCTGCGGGTGCACGTGCACATCGACACGGGCCTGGGGCGCGAGGGCTTCACGCTGGAGCAGATTCCCCGGGACACGGGGTTCCTGGCCGAGTACCGGGACGTGTTCGAGCTGGTGGGGGTGCTCAGCCACTTCTCCAACACGGAGGACGTGACGGAGCAGGCGTACGCGCTGGCGCAGCTCGAGGCCTTCGAGGCGGGGCTGGCCCGGCTGGTGGCGCAGCTCTCCCCGGCGCGGCCTCCGCAGCGGCACATCGCCGCCAGCGCCGCGAGCCTGGTGCTGCCTCGCGCCCGGTACGAGGCGCTGCGGGTGGGCATCTCCTTATATGGACTGTGGCCCTCGCCGGAGACGCGGCTGTCGGCGCGGCTGGTGCTGGGCGAGGTGCCCGCGCTGCGGCCGGTGCTCTCGTGGCGCTGCGGGAGCCAGGTGGTGAAGTGGCTGCCGGCGGGCAGCTACGTGGGCTACGGGTGCACCTACCGGTGCTCGGAGCCCACGCGCATCGCCGTGCTGCCGGTGGGGTACTTCGACGGGTACCCGCGGCTGGTGTCGGGCAAGGCGCACGTGCTGGTGAACGGGCGGCGGTGCCCGGTGCTGGGGCGCGTGATGATGAACCACCTCATCGTGGACGTGACGCGGGCCGCGGCGGACGAGCGGCCGGTGACGGCCACGCTGCTGGGGCACGACGGGGATGAGTCCGTGTCGGCCGAGGCGCTGGCGGGCTGGGCGCAGACCATCCACTACGAGGTGGTGACGCGGCTGGGCGCGCACCTGCGGCGGGTGGTGGTGGACTGACGCTGGCGCCCCTCGCTCAGGCGGCCTCGGCCACGTCCTCCAGGCACTCGTCGGTCAGCGATTGGATCTGCCCGATGACGACCATGCAGAGCAGCGCGCCGACGGTGAGGAGCACCTGGGACGTGAAGCTGGCGAGCAGCGCGGAGACGAGCAGGAGCGGCTCCGCGCCGAGGGAGAGGAAGAGGTACTCCTTGATGAGCCAGGTGATGACGCCGAGCACCCACGCCGTCCACCACGCCGTCACCGCCGCGCCCGTCTTCGGCGAGCCTCCGAGGCTTCGGCGCAGGCCGCGCATCACGAGGTACGGATCATAGAGGTGGGCCAGGGGGATGAACCACCAGGCCACGGCCCACGCGGGCGTCGTCCCGGGGGCCAGGCCCAGTAGCTTCGCGGTCCTCACGGCCAGGTGCAGCCACCGCAGGAAGAAGAAGGCCGACAGCACGGTGGCCAGGCCCACCGACACCGTGAGCATCCGGGAGAGGCGCTCATAGGTCATGAAGGCGTCCACCGGCGCCATGCCTCCATCGAGCTTGGAGATGAGCCAGCCGCTGAGCGTGGCCCCGAGCGTCATGCTCAGCGCCACCAGGCCCAGCGACCACCGCGTCAGGCTGCCGCGACCGCGCAGCGAGGGGAGCTCCCGGAGCTGGCGGTACTCGCAGGCGGCGCAGAAGTCGCCCCACGTCTCGCAGCGGGCGCACACGAAGCGCCCGCATCGGGAGCACGTCCCCACCGGCTTGAAGGTGGGGTGCGTGGGGCAGGCGACCTGGAGCGCCATCGCGGGAGCGGCGGAAGTCATCAGCGCGTCACGTCTCCGCCGGGATTATGGCGCAGGTGGCGAGATGGTTCACACTGCCCGCATGCGGGCGTGCGGCCCCCGGAGACGATGGAGCGCGTCTACTTCGCCTGGGAGACCTTGTTGGCCGTGCCGGTGTTGTCCACCTTGGGCTTCTTGGCACCGCCCACCGCGCGCTTCCAGGTGACGGAGTTGCTGGTGCCGGTGACCTCGATCTTGCCTACGCCGTCCACCGCGACCTTGTTCGAGCTCCCCGTCACCTCCACGCTCTTGCAGTCGCCGGTGATGGTGAAGTCGTTCGAGGAGCCGCTGATCGACACCTCGGTGTTCCCCGTGCAGGAGAGCGTGCCCTTCCTGCCGCTGTCGGCGATGTCGATCTCCGACTCCGAGGTGCTGGTGGTGGCGCTGTCCGTGTCGTCATCGTCGTCATCGTCCGCCTGGACGTTCACGCTGCCACCCTTCACGTCCACCTTGTTGCCGCCGGACTGCACCTTGACGCTGCCGTCCTTGCCGACCTGGACGGAGCTCTGCGCGCTCGCCGTCATCGCCAGACACACGGTGAGCCCGATGACCGCGGAACGAATCGCCTTCGACATGATGTGACCCCCTCTTGGAGTGAAGCCGGGGTTATACTCCGGGCGCGGGCGGCGTGAACTTCCAGCGGCGATGCAGCCACAGCCACTGGTCCGGATACTGACGGATGATGCGCTCGAGCCCCGCGGTGACGAGCGCGGTGTGCTCGGTGATGGGGTCCTTGCCCTCCTCGGGCGGCGGGGGAGGGATGGGGCCCTCGATGTGCACGCGCATGCGCGGACCGTCTCTCACGCCCATCACCACCCAGGCAGGCACTCCGGTGCGCTGGGCCGCCACCGCCATGGCCGGAGTGGTGGACGCCAGCTTGCCGAAGAACGGCACGAAGACGCCTTTGCTCGGGATGGCCTGGTCCAGCAGCATGTAGACGCTCTCGCCCCGGCTGATGGCATCCACCGTCTCCTGCACGGCGCCGCGCGGGTAGATGAGGCCGGCGCCCGCGCGCACCCGGTTCTCCGCGATGCGCATGTTGAGCGCGCCCTTGAGCGGGCGCACCAGCGCGTTGAGCGGCACGCCGCGGTGGATGAGCACCTCGCCGAGGATCTCCCAGTTGCCGAAGTGCGCCGTCACCAGCAGCGCGCCCTTGCCCGTGGCCAGGTGCGCCTGGAGCGCCAGCCAGGCCTCGCGGCCCACCACCTCTTCCTGCTCCCAGTCCGGCGGCATCCGGTCCCGATCCGCCAGGGCCTCGAGCACCGCGCGCGCCATGGTGATGTAGGTACCGCGAACGATGGCGTGCCGCTCCGCCTCGGTGCGCTCGGGCATGGCGAGGGCCAGGTTCTCCAGCGCGACGCGGCGCCGGATGCCCAGCGTGTAGGCCAGTCCGCCGATGAAGCGCGTGAGGCGCTCGCGGGTGTTGCGGCTGAGGCCAGCGACCCAGCGCAGCACGAGGTTGGCCAGGAAGCCGGTGATGGGGCCGGGCGGCTCGCCGATGATGCGGCGCAAGTGGGGCGACGTCAGCCGGATGGGATGGACCGCAGGGGCTGGCACGGTTGCGGGCGAGGACACGGCGGCGCACTCCACACCGAAGCGGACTGGCGGGCAAGGGTGGTCCACGCGAGCCAGGGAGGTACCCTGTGATTGGACCGGTCCCCAACTGGTATGACAGGCAGACCAGTTCGGCCGGGGTGCGCGCGGACCGGTCCCCAACTGGTATGACAGGCAGACCAGTTCGGCCGGAATTTGCCCGGCAGGAGGGCGGGCCTGACGCGGGGGGCGGACTCAGCGGGCGACACCTCCCCGCGACGCTCTGAGTTGATGCCCTGTTGACCCGGTTGTGATGCCATGCCACACGGGCGGACCCTCACCGGATAGGAGACCCCCCATGCGGAGAAACGCAGCAGCGCTTCTCGCTGTCTTCACGGGAATCGCGTGCTCGACTCACGGAGCAAATCTGCCCAGTGATGCGCATGCGCCATCGGCCCATGACGCGCCGCTAGGCGCCGCTGCTCCCGCGCAGGGCTCCGCTCCGGCAACGCCGCCCACTCCGCCCACGCTGCGCCTGCCCACCACCGTTCGCCCCACGGGCTACACCGTGGAGCTCACCGTGGACCCCAGCGCCGCC
Source organism: Hyalangium gracile (assembly GCF_020103725.1). Taxonomy (NCBI): domain Bacteria; kingdom Pseudomonadati; phylum Myxococcota; class Myxococcia; order Myxococcales; family Archangiaceae; genus Hyalangium; species Hyalangium gracile. The sequence goes on from NZ_JAHXBG010000020.1 coordinate 172,119, forward strand.
ATCTTCCAGGGGGTGGCCGACGTGGCGCTGGAGGTGGCCGAGCCCACCTCCATACTCTGGCTGAACGGCAAGGCGCTCACCGTGAAGGGCGCCATCCTGACGCAGGCCGGCGCGCCCATCGACGTGGCGGTGGTGGCTGGCACCACCGACGTCATCGGCTTCACGCTCGCGCGCCCGCTGGCGAAGGGCCCCGCGAGCCTTCGCATCATCTACGAGGCCGTGGCCTCCACCCGTGAAGTCGAAGGCGCCTTCCGGGCCGAGGAGCGCGGGGACTGGTACGTCTTCACCCAGTTCGAGCCCATCGGCGCCCGGCGCGTCTTCCCCTGCTTCGACGAGCCGGGCTTCAAGGTGCCCTGGCAGCTCACCTTCCATGTCCCCGCGGGCAGCGTCGCGGTGACCAACACCCCGCTGCTGGCCGAGGAGCCCCACCCGGAAGGTGGCCGCACCTTCCGCTTCGCCCGTACCCAGCCGCTGCCCAGCTACCTCATCGCCTTCGGCGTGGGGCCGTTCGAGTTCGTCCAGGCCGCGCCCTCCGGCCGCAAGAAGGTGCCCACGCGCATCGTCACCCCCAAGGGCCGCGCCGCCGAGGCCGCCTATGCCGCGAAGGTGACGCCGGAGATCCTCGCCCGCCTCGAGGACTACTTCGACATGCCGTACCCCTACGAGAAGCTGGACACCCTCGCGGTGCCCCTCTTCAACGGCGCCATGGAGCACCCCGGCCTCATCACCTTCAACTCCGAGCGGCTGCTGGCCAAGGAAGGCGAGGACTCCGCCCAGCGCCAGCGAGGGTTCGCGGGCACGCAGGTGCACGAGCTGGGGCACCAGTGGTTCGGCAACCTCGTCACCCTGGCGTGGTGGGACGACCTGTGGCTCAACGAGTCCTTCGCCACCTGGATCGTCCCGCGCATCATCGAGGGCTGGCAGCCCACCTGGGACGCGCCGGTGCAGCGCGTGTACGCCCGCTCGCGCGCGCTGGAGGCCGACAGCCTGGTGACGGCGCGGCGCGTCCGCCAGCCCATCGAGCACGCCGGTGACATCCGCAATGCCTTCGACGCCATCACCTACGGCAAGGGCGGCGCGGTGCTGATGATGGCCGAGGAGTGGCTGGGCCGGGACGTCTTCCAGCGCGGGCTCCAGCGCTACGTGCGCGCCCACGCCAGCGGCAACGCCACGGCGAAGGACTTCCTGGACGCGCTCTCGGCCGAGGCCGGGCGGGACGTGAGCACGGTGCTGAACACCTTCCTGGATCAGGGCGGCGCGCCCATCATCACCGCCACCGCGGACTGCTCGGGCAAGGTGCCCAAGGTGGCGCTCTCCCAGCGACGCTACCTGCCGGTGGGCTCCAAGGGCGAGACGGCGCAGACGTGGAAGGTGCCCCTGTGCGTGCGCTACGGCGTGGGAGCGACGACGGGCCGCGCCTGCACCGTGCTCGAGGCCGAGCGCGCCGAGCTGCCGCTGCCCGAGGCGAAGTCCTGCCCGGACTGGCTCTATCCCAACGCCGAGGGCGCGGGCTACTACCGCACCGCGCTGACGGGAGACACGCTGCGCAAGCTGGTGTCCGTGGCGGACCGGCGGCTGACGCGCACCGAGCGCGTGGCGCTGCTCGGGGATGCGTACGCGCTGGCCAAGGCCGGGACACTGCCCGCCGGAGACGCGCTCTCCCTGGCCTCCCGCTTCGCGGGCGATCCGGATCGGCAGGTCTTCAGCGCCTCGCTGGAGCTGCTGCAGCTGGTGGACGAGAAGACGCTGTCCGAGCCCCGCCAGGTGGACTTCCAGCGCTTCCTGCGCGACACCTACGGGCCGCGCGCCCGGAAGCTGGGCTTCACCCCGCGCGCGGACGAGGACGAGGACACGCGCCTGCTGCGCCCCCGGCTGCTGGAGCTGGCCGGCCGCCAGGGCGGAGAGCCGGTGCTCGTCGCCGAGGCGAAGAAGCTGGCCGCGAAGTGGCTGGCGGACCCGCGAGCCGTGAGCCCCGAGCTGGTGCAGCCGGTGCTGGCCATCGCCGCCAGGCACGCGGGGGCGGAGTTCGTCCCGAGGTTCCACGCGGCCCTGAAGAAGGAGAAGGAGCGCAAGGTGCGCCAGCAGCTGCTCGGGGGCCTGAGCAGCGTGAGGGACCCGAAGCTGGTGCGCCAGCTGCTCCCCATGGTGCTGGACCCCGCCAATGACGCGCGCGAGGTGATGTGGGTGATGTTCAGCCCCTCGCAGGACCCCGCCACGCGGGAGGTGGTGTACACCTTCGTGAAGGAGAACTACGACGCGCTCGTCGCGCGGATGCCCGAGGCCGTCGCCGGAAACCTGGCGCGCGTGGGCGCCGCGTGGTGTGACGCGGAGCACCGCAAGGACGTGGCGGACTTCTTCACCGAGCGCAACGCGCGCACGCACGCCGGCCCCCGCATCCTGGCCCAGGTGCTGGAGCAGGTGGACCTGTGCATCGCCCAGAAGGAGGCCCAGCGCGCCAGCGTCGATGCCTTCCTCACCCGGGGCCCCGTGAAGGCGCCCGCGCCACAGTAGCGAGGTCGCTCGCCCCCGGGGCGCTCGCGTCGTCTCGGGAGCCCGGGGGAATGGGGCGTAGCACTCTCGCGGAGAGTGCGGGCGGCCCGTCATCGGGAACCTTCCCTGCCTCCTGGTGTGTTTCCCAGATAGGAGGTCGCGACCCATGACTGCAGGCAGGACGTCCGCCGCGGTGCGCTTCTGGGATGCGCTTGCGATCACGGCCGCGGCCTCCGCAGCCGCGCTCCTCGCGCCGTCCCCGAGCCTCGCCGCCACGCCGGGCGAGCGCACCCAGGCCCTGACACCCCTGGAGCAGGAGCTCATCGTCACTCCGGACACGGAGCCCTCCGAGGTCCGCCAGCCCGTCGCCGGCTACCTGCGCCGGACAGAGGACGGCTGGTCGCTGGACATGCTGCCAGGGCCCGTGGCCCGGACCGGGCCGCTGCCGGTGCTCACCACGACGGCGGACTCGGCGCCGGAGCATGCTCCCTCGCTCTCCATCTACCCCTACGCGCCGTTCTTCCGGATCGATTTCTAGACCGCGCGTCACATCCGCGCCCCCGCCGCTCTACCCGTGGGGCGAGCCCCGCGAGGGGCTCCGAACGCGGAGGGCGCCATGGCTGAAGTACGGAAGGAAGCAACCTCGCTCCCCTGGTACGAGCGTGTCCAGGGGCAGATTGCTCAGGCCGAGCGCCGCTACCGGGACCGGCGCCGGGTGCGCGAGGGGGTCGTGCACCAGCTCAAGGACGAGCACCGCACCCCGCTGGAGGTGGACAGCCCGGAGCGCGTCCGGGCCCGGCTGCGGCGGCTCGGCATCGAGGCCGCCGAGGGCAAGCTGTGCCCGGACACGGCGAGGGTCCGCTCGAGCATCGTCCCCGTCACCGCCGAGCCCGCGAAGCTGGTGTACGAGCGGGTGCTGGGGCGGAGCGACTTGACCAGCGTGTGCTTCCTGGAGCGCGGGCTCAAGGTGTCGCGCAGCGTGGGGCGGGTGCGCATCAACGACTCGCGCGGGCGGCTGACGGGCTACGGCACGGGCTTCCTGGTGACGCCTCGGCTGCTGCTCACCAACAACCATGTGCTCTCCAGCGCGGCGGAGGCCAGCACCAGCCAGATCGAGTTCAACTACCAGTCGGGCATCGACGGCGCCTCGCTGCCCTCGGTGCTCTTCGCGCTGGACCCCGGGGCGCTCTTCATCACGGACGCGGCGCTCGACTACACGCTGGTGGCCGTGAGGGAGCAGTCGGCGGATGGCCAGCCGCTGCGCGACTTCGGCTTCAACCGGCTCGTGGAGGCGCAGGGCAAGGTGCTGCTCGGCGAGTACGTGAACATCATCCAGCACCCCAACGGAGAGCCGAAGCAGCTCGCCCTGCGCGAGAACCAGGTCGTCGATCTGCTCGATGACTTCTGCCACTACCTGACGGACACCGCGCCGGGCTCCTCGGGCTCGCCCGTCTACAATGACCAGTGGGAGGTGGTGGCGCTCCACCACATGGGCGTGCCGAAGCGCTCCGAGGATGGACGCCTGCTCACGGTGGAAGGCACGCCCTGGGAGCCGGGCATGGATCCGGCGCTGCTCGCCTGGAAGGCCAACGAGGGCGTGCGCGTGAGCAGCCTCGTGCGGCACCTGCGCTCGCGCTCCCTGTCCCCGGAGGCGGCCCGGCTGCGCGCGGCGCTGCTCGAGCCCATGGGCGGCCCCGAGGCCCCCGCCCGCCCGCGCACCGGCTCGCGCAAGCGCACCGCCACGGTCTCGGCCCGGCGCTCGAAGGTGGAGGCGCGGGGGAGCGGCTCGGAGCTGGCTCCGGAGCCGGATGTCTCCGGGCTGCTGACACAGCGGATGGGTACCGAGGAGCCGTCCATGGAAGGAGGCGCGCCGTCGCGTGAGCCGCGAGAGCCCTCGCGGGAGGTGAGCCTCGGGGATGGGGCCGCGACGCTCACGCTGCCGCTGCGCCTGAGCATCCAGGTGGACCTGGCGGAAGGCGTCACGCTCGGGAAGAGCGGCGCCGTGGAGCCACGCCCCGCGCCCGCCCCACGGCCGGCCTCCAGGCGGCGCCCCATCATCGAGGTGACGGCCCACGCGCGGCCGGAGATAGAGGAGGCGCTCGCCGAGCTGGAGCGCTCGCGGCGTCGGCCCTACTTCGACGAGGCGGCCTCTCGCGCCGCCCAGGAGCGCTACTACGCGGACCTCGGACAGGAGCCGGACTTCGAGGCGCTCAGCGAGCTGGTGCGAGGCACCCACCGCACGCTGCTGCGCTACGCGCCCATGCGCCAGGTCTACCCGTGGGTGGACCTCCAGCCGGACGGGATGCTGCGCAGCATCTACTCCGGCAAGGGGTTCGAGCCGGAGGAGTTCATCCGCGAGGACGCGCGCATCGACCAGCTGCGCGGCGAGCGCTTCCGCGAGCTGCTCACCACCGAGGGCATCCTGGGCGCCGAGGCGATGGCGGCGCGGATGGAGCTGCTGGAGGCGGCGCTGCCATACAACTGCGAGCACGTGGTGCCCCAGTCCTGGTTCTCCAAGCGCGAGCCGATGCGGGGAGACCTGCACCACCTGTTCGCGTGCGAGTCCGGCTGCAACAGCTTCCGGGGCAACACGCCGTACTTCGACTTCCCGGACTTCGAGGAGGTGGAGCGCGAGGAGTGCGGCCGGCGGGTGGCCAACAAGTTCGAGCCCACCCGCGGCAAGGGCGCGGTGGCGCGCGCCACGCTCTACTTCCTGCTGCGCTACCCGGGGGAGATCAACCGCACCTCCACCGAGTACGAGGAGAGCCGGCTCGCGGTGCTGCTGCGGTGGCACGAGGCGGAGCCGCCCTCGCTGTACGAGCGGCACCGCAACGACGCCATCTTCGAGCGCCAGGGCAACCGCAACCCCTTCATCGACCGCCCGGAGTGGGCCGGGCAGGTGGACCTGCTGGAGGGGCTGGGCTGAGCGGCGGCTACTTGCCGCGGCGGTTCATGAAGGCCAGGAAGGCCTCGCGCGCCTCGTCGGAGTTGAGGCGCTTGATGAACTCGGCGCCCTCGCGCCGCAGGGTGGCGTTCACCTCGGCGCGGATGGGCTCGCGCAGCAGGCGCTTGGTCACCTTGAGCGCCTCCAGGGGCTTGGCGGCCAGCGTCCGGGCGCGCTCGTTGGCCACCTCCAGGAGCTGGGCGTCCGGCACCACGCGCGAGACGAAGCCGGCGCGCTGCGCGGTGGCCGCGTCGAACGGATCTCCGAACATCAGCAGCTCGCTGGCCAGCGCCATGCCCGCGTTGCGCGGCACCAGCAGGCTGGAGGCTCCCTCCGCGCACACGCCCAGGTTGATGAAGGGCATGACGAAGCGGGCCCGCTCGCTGGACACCACGTAGTCACAGTGCAGCAGCATCGTCGTGCCGATGCCCACCGCCGGGCCGTCCACCGCGGCCACCACCGGCTTCTCGTAGTTCACCAGCGCGCGCAGGAACTGGAACACCGCGCTGTCCTCGCCGGCCGGCGGCCGCTCCAGGAAGTCGCCAATGTCGTTGCCCGCGGTGAAGGTGCCTCCGGCGCCGGTGAGCAGCACCACGCGCACCGTCGGGTCCATGCCCGCCTCGAGCAGGGCCTGCGTGGTGGCCTCGTACATCGCGTGGGTGAAGGCGTTCTTCTTCTCGGGGCGGTTGAAGGTGAGGGTTCGCACGCCCTCGGCGTCTTGCGTCAACAGGGTCTCGGACATGGCCGCGCAGCCTACCCTCCCGTCGCTCCTCCGGGCTTCGCGAACTCGGAGGAATCTGCTCGCCTACATCTCCTCCAGGCGGGGCAGGGCGCTGCCTTCCGGGGGGGCTTCCCGGGGCCGCCTGGCTCACAGGTCCACGCCCGTGGCGCGCTTGAGCCGCGCGGCGCGCAGCACCTCCTCCTCGTGGGCGCGGCGCGTGAGGCCGTGGTCCGTCACCATCATCAGCGTCAGCGGCTCGGCGCCCGTGGCGTGCGCCTGGTGCAGGGCCCAGCGCGGGACGAAGACGGCCTCCCCGGCCTTCACCTCCACCGTCGTGCCGCGCACCTGCACGCGGCCCGTGCCCGACAGGACCATGAGCAGCACCTCGTGGGCCAGCTCGCGCGGCTCGGTGCGGTGGCCGGCCACCACGTGCATCACGCTCGTCTCCAGCACCTCCGCGGGGAAGGGCACCCGGTCCACGGTGAAGTCGATGCCGCGCTGCTCGTGCGTCTGGCGGAAGAAGGGGACGACGTTGGACAGCTCCGCCAGGTGGACGGTGCGCGGCTCGGGCTCCTCGGGAGCCAGCGGCAGCCGCGCCTCGATGTGCTCCAGCAGCGGGCGGAGCCGCCGCTGTCGCGTGGCCTCGAACAGCGCCTCGAAGAGGTTGTTCTGCAGCTCCATCGCGCGCTCCATCGCGCGCGCGCAGGTGTCGAACCAGCCCGGCTCGCCCACGTGGGCGCGCACCAGCTCCTCCAGGAGCTTCAGGCGCGAGGTGTCCGCCTGCATCCTCCGGTGGAAGAACTGCAGGTGCCGCTCGCTCACGCCGCTCTGCTGCAGCCCGTCCACGAAGATGCTGTAGAGCCGGGGCAGGCTCGCCTCCAGCCCGAAGGCCAGGAAGGCGCTGGCGGCGTACGCTGGCGAGCGCAGGCACCCGTCCAGGCACTCGTGCACGAAGTGGCGCGTGGCGTCCTGGAAGCGGATGGACTCCACGTCCACGCCGAGCCCATCCCTCAGGAAGCGGCGGTAGAGCGCGGCGGGCTGCTTGTCCGGCGGCGCGGCCCCCCACTCCTCCCACAGCGTCTGCGTCAGCCGGGCCTCCCAGGGCTCGCTGTCGCACTGTGTCAGCAGCGCGTGGAAGAAGCGGGGCGCCGAGCGGGTGACCAGGGCGTACTGCGAGAAGACCGTGGCGTAGTCCTCGCGTGTGAGCGCGCCGCGCCGGCTGGCCTGGAGCAGGCGGTTGTTCCAGAAGGGGTGGGAGGCCAGCCGCGCCTTCAGCTCCGCCAGCGAGTCCTCGGTGGGGACGGGGGGAGGACTGGCGACGTTGGCGGGGCGCGGCTCGGAGGACAGACGTGGCGGGTTGGATTCCGGGGCGCTGCGTTGCGGCGCCATCTCGATGGCGCGGGCCGGACCGGCGGAGGGAGGGCTCATGACGGGACCCGGGGGCGCTGGGGATTTACAACTTTTACGAAGGTGTGCACGCCCGAGGGGCTGGCAAGCCCGGGGGGGCCTGTCCATCAGACCAACGGGAGTGTCTCCATACGGGCCTACGCCTCCTCCGGGGAGGTGAGCCGGAGGGGCCCTGAGCCTGTCCCGCTCCTGGGCATGCCAGCAGGGAAGCCATTGCCCGCCCCTTTGACGCAACGCGCTGACAGCGTGCTTTTCCTTGAGCATGTGCGGAGCGGGGCGGGGGGGCCAGCCCTACGGGGGTACAGATGCGCTTTCGAGACCGAGCAGACGCGGGTCGCCGCCTGGCGACCCTGCTCCTGCCTCAGCGGGGCCACGAGACACGGGTGTTCGGACTGAACGGTGGTGGGGTTCGCGTGGGGTATGAGGTGGCCCGCGCACTGGGCGTACCGCTGGAGCTATGGGTGGCCCGGACCGTCGCCGTCCCCCGCGAGCCCATGCTGCGGCTGGGCGCCGTGGCGGAGGGCAACGGGTACTTCCTGCACGCGGACACGGTGCGCTCCGTCGCCGCCGCGTCCTCGGAGATGACGGCGTGGATGGACGCGGAGGCGGGCGAGGTGGCGCTCGAGGCCCAGCACCTGCGCGGCGCCCGTCCCCGGATGGAGTCGGGAGCCGGCACGGCGGTGCTCGTGGTGGACGGCATCCCCGCGGGGGACCTGCAGGTGTACGCGGCGCTCCGGGGGCTGCGGCGCCAGCAGCCCCGGCACCTGGTGCTGGCGGCGCCAGTGGCGGCGGCGGAGGAGCTGGAGCGGCTGCGGCTGGAGGCGGACGAGGTGCTCTGCCTCCAGCCCATCTGGGCCCTGCTCGCGGTGGAGCACGCGTATGACGACTTCCGGAGCCTGCCCGAGCTCGAGGTGCGGCAGCTGCTGGAGCGGGCGCGGGAGGTCCGTCCTGGCCGCGAGGAGTGGGTCCCCGTCGAGAACAGCGAGTGGATCTGAACCGGGTGCCAGAGCCGTGCTGATGGTAGGGTCCGTGCCCCATGAACTCACTTGAACCGCGCTTCGTCTGGCTGGATCTCGAGATGACGGGGCTGGACCCCGAGACGTGCGCCATCATCGAGATTGGCATCATCATCACCGGGCCGGACCTCAAGCCCATCGCGGAGATGGATCGCGTCATCTGGCAGCCGGACGAGGTGCTGGCGCGGATGGAGCCGGTGGTGCGGGACATGCACACGCGCAACGGGCTGACGGCGCGGGTGAAGGCCTCGCCCATCTCCCTGCGGGTGGCGGAGCGGGACATCACCTCGCTGGTGGCGGACCACTGCGCGCTGGGCGAGGGGGTGCTCTGCGGCAACTCCATCCACACCGACCGGCGCTTCCTCATCCGGTACATGCCGATGCTGGAGCGCTACCTCCACTACCGGATGGTGGACGTGACGAGCCTGAAGGTGCTCACCCGGGCCTGGTACCCGGACGTGCCCGAGCCGCGCAAGAGCCCCTCCGGGCACACGGCGCTGTCGGACCTGCGCTCCAGCATCGCCGAGCTCACTCACTACCGCGACACGTTCTTCCGCGCCCACGGCTGAGCGGCCCCGGCGCGCCAGCCCTCAGGGGCTCTGCCCGGCCTGGGGCCGCAGGTACCGGGCCAGGGTGTCCAGCAGCGCGTCCAGCTCGAAGGGCTTGGGCAGGACGGCCGAGGCGTTGCGGCGCTCCTCCTCGGCGATGCGGCCCGCGCTCATCACCACCACGGGGATGTCGCGCAGCTTCGGGTCCTGCCGGATGCGCCCCAGCAGCTGCGCGCCGCTCATGACGGGCATCATCAGGTCCAGCAGCACCAGGTCGGGTGTGCGCTCGCTCATCCGCATCAGCCCCTCCTGGCCGTTGAAGGCGGACATCACCTCGTAGCCCTCCATGGAGAGGATGTCCTCGAGCGCGTCGACGATGGCGGTCTCGTCATCCACGACGAGCACCCGTGTCATGACCGGTTCCTCCGCCGCGGCAGGCTCTTGCGCCTGGCCTTCTTGCCCTTCCTCTGGGGCTCCAGGGGCCTGGCCTGGCCGGTGAGCACGGCCTCCGCGCTCTCGAAGGTGTCCTCCACGTGGATGCCGCGCGAGGAGATGGAGAACAGGCGCAGGGCCGGATCATTGTCGCTCTCGCGCATCTTCATGACGGAGAGCATCCGGTAGAGCTGCGAGCGCATCTCCACGAAGCGCAGGAAGATGACGTTGTCGATGATGGCCTCGACGCCCTCCAGGCGCACGTTCAGCTCGGAGCCGAAGAGGTTGTTGGTCTGCTGGGTCATCATCACGGTGACCTTCCGGGCGCGCAGCTCGTTGGTCACCGCGGTGATGAAGCGCGAGGCGCGCTGGTGGTCGATGGACTCGCTCTTGAGGAACGGCTCCATGCCGTCGATGAAGAGGCGCTGGGGGCGGTGCTTGTCCACCAGCCCGAGCAGGTCCTGCACCAGCGCATCCGGCAGCGTCTCCACCGCCACCCGTGCCTCCAGCCGCAGCCGGCCCTTGGCGACCAGCGGCTCCAGGTCCAGCCCGACCTTGGACATCTTCATGATGAGCCGGGGCCCGGTCTCGGTGAAGCCGTAGTACAGGCACTGCTCGCCCCTGCGCGCGCCCTCGCCCAGGAAGTGCAGCCCCAGCAGCGTCTTGCCGGCGCCGGGCGAGCCGAAGACGAGCGTGGACGAGTAGGCCACCATGCCGCCGCCCACCATCTGGTCCAGCCCCGGGATGCCGAAGGGCAGCCGCTGCTGGGGATCCGGCACCACGTCCGGCTGTCCGGTGTAGAGGGCTTCGGTGCGCGGGTAGATGCACAGCCCGTCGTCGGTGATGTCGAAGGTGTGCTTGCCGGAGAGCTGCGCGCCGCCGCGGAACTTCTGCACCTCGATGCCGCGCACGGACTTGAGGCCCAGCAGCTCCGCGCTCAGCACGACGACGCCGTCCACCATGGCGAACTGGGGGTCGGCCGGGTTCTCCTGCATGCCGGTGAGCATCAGCGAGGTGCAGCCGGCCAGCGAGTTGTGGACGCAGAGCGAGTGGAGGAACTCGCGGAAGGCCAGGCGGGACTCGGCGCGCTCCTCCACCGCGGCCAGGCCGTCCACCACCAGCACGGTGGCCTCGTGCTCGCGCACCGCGCGGAAGATGAGCCGGCTGAGGCCGGAGAGCCCCTCGGCCTTCAGGGTGGCGTAGCCGCTGATGTAGTGGAGCGACTTGCCCACCGACTCGCGCTGGAAGAAGCGCATGGGCTCCAGGTGCTTCACCATCCGTCCGTGGGACTCGGCCAGCACGGTGATGAAGACGGCCTTGCCGCCCGTGGCGACGGCCGAGAAGCAGAACTGGTTGCCGAGGATGGTCTTCCCCGTGCCCGGCGAGCCCGTGATGATGTAGGTGCCCCCGTGCAGCCAGCCGCCGCGCAGCAAGGTGTCCAGCCCGTGCAACCCCGACGGCACGCGGCGCGCGGATTCATCAGGAAGCTGGGCCTCGCTCACTCGTCCCTCCGGGGTTCAGCTCCAAAGGTAGGAGCGTGTGGTGGGTTCGGGAGTTCTTTCGTAACCGGGTGTCGGGAAACGGTCGTTCACCGGGCGACCAGTCGCTCGCGCAGCACGTGCTTCTGCACCTTGCCCAACGCGTTGCGAGGCAGCGCGTCCACGAACTCCACGCGGCGGGGCTTCTTGAAGCTGGCCAGCCGGTCCTTGCACCAGTCCACCAGCGCCTGGGCATCGGGCGCGGGCTGTCCGGCGGTGGGCACCACCACGGCCACCACCTGCTCGCCGAAGTCCGGATCCGGCAGGCCGAGCACCGCCACCTCGCCCACGCCCGGGTGGGTGGCGAGCACCTCCTCCACCTCGCGCGGGTAGACGTTGAAGCCGCCGCTGATGATGAGCTCGCGCGCGCGGCCGGTGATGTGGAAGTAGCCATCCGCGTCCCGGAAGCCAAGGTCCCCGGTGCGGAACCACCCGTCCGCGTCGAACGCCTCGCGCGTGGCGTCCTCGCGCCGCCAGTAGCCGGCGAACACGTGCGGGCCACGGACCTCGATTTCACCGGCCTCTCCGTCGGGCAGCGGCTGGCGGGTGCGCACGTCCACCACGCGCGCCTGCTGGCCGGGGAAGGGCATGCCCACCGTGCCCGGGCGGCGCTCGCCCTCGTAGGGGTTGGTGGTGTTCATGATGGTCTCGGTCATCCCGTAGCGCTCGAGGATGCGCTGGCCGAACTCGGCCTCGATTTCCTGGAAGAGCTGCGCGCTGAGCGGCGCGGAGCCGGAGACCATCAGCCGCAGGGCGCGGGGTCGGAGCCCGGTGCGCCGAGACTCCTCCAGCAGCCGCCCGTACATGGTGGGCACGCCGAAGAACATCGTGAGCGAGGAGTCCTCGCGCAGCGCCTCCAGCGCCTCCGAGGCCACGAAGCGGCGGCGCAGGTCCACGCTGGCGCCGGTGTAGAGCGTGCCGTGCAGGCCCACCATGAGCCCGTGGGTGTGGAACAGGGGCAGGGCGAGCAGCAGCCGGTCCTCGGCCGTCCACCGCCAGGCCTCGGTGACGGCGCGGATGTTGGAGAGCAGGTGGCTGTGCCGCAGCATGGCGCCCTTGGAGCGCCCGGTGGTCCCCGAGGTGTAGCCGAGCACGGCCGTCGCGCTGGCCTCGGGCACCGGCATGGAGCGCCGCGCATCGAGCGGCTCGGCGAGCAGCGCGTCGAAGGCCGTGACGGTGACGGAGGGCGGCAGTGGAGCGGTTGGCGGCTCCACGGTGATGAGCCACTCCAGGGAGGGCAGCCCGGACAGCAGTGGGGCCAGCTCCGCGGCGCCCGCGGCTCCGGTGACGCAGGCGCGAGCCTCGGAGTCACTGAGGATGTGGCTCAGCTCCACCTGTCGGTACTGCGTGTTGACCAGCACCACGATGCACCCGGCGTACTGCGCGCCGAGATAGGCGATGACGAACTGGGGGCTGTTCTCGAGGAAGAGGGCCACCCGCTCGCCGGGCTCCTTGCGCCGACGCAGCAGCGCCTGGGCGAAGGCGGTGACGCGGCGGGCGAGCTCTCCATAGGTATAGCGCTCGGAGCCGAAGCTCAGCGCGAGCCGCTCCGGCGTCCGCCGGGCGTGCGAGAGGAAGACCTGGAGGATGCTGCTGGAGTGTTCCCCGCGAGAGTCAGGGGTCGTCATGAGGCGGCGAGCTTGAGAGCGGGTTTCGGTAGGACGTCATGGTAGTTCTGCGCCCGAGTCGTAGGCTACCAGGATGGATCCTACCGAGATGTGGAACGCGAACTTTTCTTGAGCTTCCAAAGCTGAGCGCATCGGGCATCGTGGCTCTGGCCTGCTATTGGCGACATTGGCTTGGTCCCAGGGATATGGTCGATCGCTCCGAGGGAGGCGCCCTGTGAGCGGACCGGTCCCCAACTGGTATGACAAGCAGACCAGTTCGGACAAAGTGCGCCCGACATGAGGGCGGACTGGGCACAGGGGGCTCGGGTCCTCGGCTCGTTGCAGGTTGCGCGGCCGCTGACGACCGAGGCCTGCTCCCCATGAGTGGGGAGTGACCGCCGGCTTGAGGCCCAGACGCTCTTCCACCCTGTCTCACCACTCCGAGCGCGAGTGCGCCACGGCTGATCCGGTTCAGCGAACGCGGGCGAGGACCACCGGGCCCGTCGTCCCGGCCGGAGCCTGGGAGAGCGGCACGCGGTAGGTGAAGCTCTGTCCGGACGGTTCCGTGGGCGTCACGAGCGTGACTGGCAGGCGCGCCCCGCACACCTCCACCAGCTGCGCGATGATGCCGCGCACGAAGTGGGGGTCCAGCCCCGGCAAGGGACTGATGGCCGCCTGGAACTCCGGCAGCACCTCCACCGTCACCTCCATGTCGCCGCCCGGCAGCTCGCGCGCGTGGGCCTTGGCATGGTTGACGCCCGTCTGGAGCACGCGCGTCATGTGATTGAGCATCCGGCGAGCGCCCCACATGCGCGCCATGCCGAACAGCGCCTTGCCCATGCTCGTGGAGCCGAACCCCTCCAGCGCCTTGAGCCCCAGCTGGTAGCGGGCCTCCTCACGCGGCAGGTCCGGGAAGCGCAGCTCCGCGCACAGCTTGAGCGTGCCCAGCAGCGTGGACAGCGGGTAGGCGCTGAGCAGCGGCCGGTCCACGTCCACCCCCAGGGACAGCAGCTTGCGCCGGGCCTCCGTATCCAGCCGGTCCTTCATGGCGTGGAGCAGCAGGCCCTCCATCAGCTGGTCGAAGGCCACAGGCTCTCTGCGCAGGGGCTGCTCGAGGGGCATGGCTCGCACGCTTTGCTCCTGGGACTTCAAGGTGGGCAGGTGTGTCTCGGGAGGCCGGGAAGTTTCAGGTGTCCGCCGGAGCGTCGTAGTCCGGCGTCAGGTCCACCGCGTTCACGGTGAGCAGGTGGTAGATGGTGATGTTGCTCACCCAGAAGAAGATGGCGCCGAAGCTCACGTAGACGAGCGGCGAGCCCGGCCACACCTGCAGCGGGTTGCCGGCGATCTTCGCCGCCACGAAGCCTCCCGCCCACTCGATGCACCAGGAGATCGCCGCGCCGTAGGCCACCCGCCGCCACACCGGCAGGCGCTTCGGGTAGAACCAGTAGTAGTGCAGCGTCCACATCACCCCGATGCCGAACGCCCAGATCATCAGGCTGGCGAACGAGAACCAGTGGTACGGCGAGCTCGGGTACACCCACCCCCACTCGCCCTGCACGATGCGGAACAGCTGGTTCTGCGTCAGCTCCAGCAGCCAGAAGATGGGCGTGAGGTAGAGGATCTGCGTCGCCAGCACGCGCGCGTACGTGAAGAAGGACCTCTCTTGAGGCCCCGTGACCAAGGTGAGCGTGTTCATCCTTCCCCTCCAAGCTGGGCGGATTGACGAGGTGGCGCGGTCTGCGGTGGATGGATTGAAGGGTCTACCGCCACTCTCTTGCTTCTGTTCAGCCGACAACCTGTTGCGAGAGAGCGCCACGCGAGACGCTCGCATGTCGCTCGCGATCAGGAAAGAGGGCCTTCGCCCAGGTGGACAAGGGCGGGTTGCTCTGCCATCCGCGCCGACAGTGTCTCACACCCTGGAGCCGTGAGGCCGACCTGACAAGGAGGCCTCCCACTTCCAATCCGCTACGTCACCCGCGCGGCAGGTGCACCGTGAAGGTGGTGCCTGCCTGCGGGGTGGACACCACGTCGACGGTGCCGCCGTGGCCACGGACGATCTCCCGGACGATGTAGAGGCCCAGACCGATGCTGCGGCTGTGCTGGCCCGTGGTGGGCTCGCCTCGCGTGAGCGGCTCGAAGAGGCGGGGGAGCATCTCGGGAGAGATGGGGGTGCCCTCGTTGTGGACCTCGAGGAGGGCGGGGCTCGACGCCGTGTCCGTCCGCACGCGCACCGGGGTGCCGGGCGGGCTGTAGGCCAGCGCGTTGCCCACCAGGTTGGTCAGCACCTGCGCGATGCGATCCGGATCCCACTCGCCGTGGCCTTCTCCGCGCGTCTCCACCTGCACCTGGCGCTCGGGGTGGGCCAGCAGCACCTCGTCCACCACGTGGCGGGTGATGTCGTGCAGATCCATGGGCCGGCGCTTCAGCGGGAGGCCGGAGCCCAGGCGCGTCTGGGTGAAGTCCAGGAAGTCTCGGATGAGGCGCGTGGCCCTGTCACAGGACGAGCCGATGCGGTGCACGGCCTTGAGCTGCCGCTCGTTCAGCCCCGGGCTGGCCTGGAGCAGCCCCGCCGCCATGGTGATGGCCCCCAGCGGGTTGCGCAGGTCATGGGACACGATGCCGATGAGCTGCTGCTCGAACTCCGTCCGGCGGCGCAGCTCCTCCTGGTCGCGCCGCTGCTGCTGGAAGAAGCGGGCGTTCTCGATGGACAGCGCCGCCTTGTTGGCGAGCTCCTCCAGCAGCCGCAGGTCCTCCGGCGTGAAGGACCGCCCCGGGGTGATACGCGTGGTGGTCAGCGTGCCGATGACGCGCCCCTGCGCCCGGAGCGGAACGACGAGGCAGGAGCACGCGGGGCTGAGCTCGAGCAGGGCCTGGTGCTCTGGCCGGCTCGCGGGCTCCAGCGGCTGGCGCAGGAGGTCCGGGAGGAACAGGGACTGGCCCGTCCGCGCCACCCGGCCCGACAGCCCTTCTCCGAGCCGCACCGGGTGGGAGGACAGCAGCTCGAAGGCGCGCTGCTGGATGGCGGGCTCGACGTGGCGCAGGGAGGCCAGCTCCAGCTGCTCCCCCGACGGGGACAGCAGGCTCAGGACGCTGGAGTCGCCCAGGTGGCGCACCACCTGGGTGGCGATGGCGTCGAAGAGCGCGGGCAGATCCCGGTGCGCCGCGCTGAAGGCGTCGGAGGCCTCGGCCAGCACCTGGAGGCGCGCGGCGGCG
Source organism: Hyalangium gracile (assembly GCF_020103725.1). Classification (NCBI taxonomy): domain Bacteria; kingdom Pseudomonadati; phylum Myxococcota; class Myxococcia; order Myxococcales; family Archangiaceae; genus Hyalangium; species Hyalangium gracile. The sequence goes on from NZ_JAHXBG010000020.1 coordinate 188,035, forward strand.
GCGCGCACCTTCTCGTTGGCCAGGCGCTCCTCCTCGTAGAGCTGGGCCCGGTCGATGGCCTGCGCGCAGGCGTGGGCCACGGCGGTGAAGAAGGCCCGGTCATCCTCGGTGAAGCTGCGCTCCTGGGCGAAGGAGAGCCCCAGGCCCCCCAGCACCCGGCCCTTGACCAGGAGCGGCAGGGCGGCGGCGGCGCGATTGGTGACCGCGGCCTCCAGGTGCGGGTAGCGCGCCGTCCACTCCTCGCGCGAGGCCATCCAGCAGGGCCGCTCCTCGCGGACCGCGTCCGTCAGGGGCATGGGGATGGACAGCGGCATGCGCTGCCAGCGCTTGATGACCTCCTCGGAGTACCCCGTGGCCTGCGTCACCTCGAGCCACTCCCCGCTGGAGTCCAGCAGACAGACGGAGCCGGCGACGGCCCCCAGCGAGTGGAGGCCCTGCTCGAAGAGGGCCCGCATCACCTGCTCGGTGGAGGTGGCCTCCGCCAGCCGCGAGGTGAGCGTCTGCAGCCGGGCGATGTAGTCCGCGGCCCGGTGCGCGGCCTCGCGAGCCAGGGCCTCCTGCTGACGCAACAGCTCGGCCTGGCGCCGCACCTGCTGCTGCGCCCGGAACAGCTCGATGAAGACGGCCACCTTCGAGCGCAGCACGTCCGGCGAGAAGGGCTTCTGCAGGAAGTCCACCGCGCCGTGCGCGTAGCCCGCGCGCACGTCCGCCTCGTCCCGGCTGTAGGCGGTGAGGAAGATGATGGGGATGTTGCGCGTGCGCTCGCGCTGCTTGATGAGGGTGGCCGTCTCGTAGCCATCCATTCCCACCATCTGCACGTCCAGGAGGATGACGGCGAACTCCTCGGCCAGCAGGAGCCTGAGCGCCTGCTCGCCCGAGGCGGCCTTGGCCAGCCGCACCTCGAGCGGCGCGAGGATGGCTTCCAGGGACAGCAGGTTGGCCGGGTTGTCGTCCACCAGCAGGACGCTGGGCGTGAAGGCGTCGCCAGTCTCCACCGGCCGCCGCGAGGCCGCCGGGGACTCCTGCGCCGAGAACAGCGCATCCGGAGGGTGTCCCCCCAGCCAGCGCCTCCAGGGCGCGCCAGGCTTGGACGCGCCCCTGGGAGTTTCACGCATCGTCTCGGGGAAGTTCACCAACCAACCAGCCCTTCACTACTCGGAGTGACCCCCCACAGCATACCCGGCGTGAGCCCGTGGGGCAGAGGCTCATTGGTTCCTGCGAGTACCGGTCAACCCCCCGGTGGATGGAAGGGATTCCCGCCAGGGAGCGGGGCGGCGCCTCAGGGGATGGACAGTACCTCCACCTCGAAGATGAGCACCGAGTGGGGCGGGATGATGCCGTTGCCCCGCGCGCCATAGCCCAGCGAGGAGGGGATGACGAGCTTGCGCACCCCTCCCACCTTCATGCCGGGGATGCCCTCGTGCCAGCCGGCGATGACCCGAGTCTCCCCCGGGGTGAAGGAGTACGCGGTGCGGCCCTCCTGCCGGGAGCTGTCGAACTGCGTCCCATCCGGCAGCCAGCCCGTGTAGTGCACCGTCACCCGGCGGCCCAGGCTGGCCTCATCCCCCGTGCCCACCTTCAGGTCCTGGAGATACAGCCCGCTCTCGTGGCGCTCCATGACGGCCAGGTCCACGCCCAGCGCCGACGAATAGTTGATCTTCGCGGGGTCCCCCAGCGCCTCCTCGCCTCCTCCACAGCCGAGCACCAGCAGGAGTGAGCACAGCCACAGGGAGCGGAGCATGGGGGGGCCTCCAGGGCGCCAGCGCGGCGCGGAATGAGAGTGCCCCTCCATACCGCGCGGCCCAGGGGCCACGCACGCCTTCGTGGAGTACCCGACAACCAGGCAGGTAGGCAGGCAGGCATCGTGGGCGGTGCTGAGTGGCCATGAGTCCGGCTCGCACACCCTACTTCCGAGGTCTCCCGGCGGAGCCACCCGCACACGGGGTGTCGGTTTGACCCCCGCCTTGCCAACGCTCTCCACGGCACGGGACACTGACGTCATCGCGCCTCGCGCGAGTAGCGTCTCGCCATCCGGGGGGATTTGAAGGAGCCGGATTTGGATTCGCCCAAGTTTGAGCTGTTGACGCAAGGGCTCGAAGAGGTCATCGAAGGACGCTCGGACGACGCGAGGAAGACGCTCGCTTCCCTCCGTGGCCGGTTGGACGTGGACGCCTTCCCGGAGGACATGCAGTACCTCATCTTCGCCGCGGCGCTGTCGCGGCGGCTGTTCGGAAACACCGCGGAGGAGTTCAACCTCTACCTGCGGCGCTACGAGCACGCGCAGATCAACCTCTTCTCGCTGCTGGCCTCGCGGCTGCCGCTGGTGCCCATGGCGGGCAGCATCGCCAACGAGCTCATCGCGGGGCTGGTGCGCGGGCAGGACACGTTCACGCTGCTGGACGTGGGCATCGGCACCGGGCGGCAGGAGGTGGCGCTGCTCAACTCGCTGGCGGCGGCCAACGCGCTGCCCCGGCAGCTCACCATCGTGGGGGTGGAGCCGGGCGAGGACTCGCTGCGCGTGGCGGAGGACTCGCTCACGGCGACGGCGCGAGGGCTGGGCGTGGGGCTGCGCTTCATCGGCATTCCCCGGACGGCCGAGACGCTGGGCGAGGAGCACTGGGCGCTGCTGAACGACCTGCCCGGGCCGCGCGTCGTCAACGCCGCCTTCGCCATGCACCACATCGCCTGGCGGCCGGAGGGGGAGGACCTGCGCGACGTCTTCTTCCGGCGGCTGCGCCAGTGGTCGCCCACCGGCGTGGTGCTGTGCGAGCCCAACTCCAACCACCACCGGGCGTCGGTGCGCGAGCGCTTCCACAACTGCTGGCGCCACTTCTACTTCACCTTCCAGCTGCTCGAGGAGCTGGACATCCCCCGGCAGGAGAAGAACACCATCAAGGTGTTCTTCGCGCGCGAGGTGGATGACATCGTCTCCACGCTGGACGAGCAGCAGCGCAGCGAGCGGCACGAGAACGTGAGCGCCTGGCTCGAGCGGCTGGCGCGCAGCGGCTTCCGGCTGGAGGAGGAGCTGTCGCGCCCGTGGGCGGCCACGCACCCGGCCATCAACATCCGGCCCCAGCGCGGCTACGTGGGGCTGGAGTACCGGGAGGAGACGATCGTCGCCGTCATCTGCGCCACCGGAGCGCCCGGGAAGGCATGAGCCAGGCGCGGCTGGAGGAGCGGGCGCGCGCGGTGCTGGAGCGCTGCCGGGCCGCGGGCGCGCGGCTGGCCGTGGCGGAGGCGTGCACCGGGGGGCTCATCACCGCGAGCCTGACGGAGGTGCCGGGCGCGTCCGCCGTGCTGGAGCGCGGCCTGGTGCCCTACTCCAACGAGTCCAAGGAGGAGCTGCTCGGCGTGCCGCGCGAGCTGCTCGTGGCGCACGGGGCCGTCAGCGCCGAGGTGGTCCGCGCCATGGCCGAGGGGCTGCTGGCGCGCGCCCCGGTGAAGCTGGCCCTGGCCGAGACGGGCATCGCGGGGCCGGGCGGAGGCACCCCCACCAAGCCCGTGGGGCTCGTCTTCCTGGCGCTGGCCCGGCCTGGGGCGCCCACGGTCGTCGAACGCCACGTTTTCCCGGGAGTTCGGGGGGAAATCCGTCAGGCCGCCTCGCTGCGGGGGCTGGAGCTGCTGCTCGAGCAGCTGGGTGCTGGATCCTGAACCGTCATGGCACCTACATTGGGAGCAGGTGTTTTGACAGGGGTAGAGATAAGATCCATACCCGAGCTATCAGCGGTCGAGGGCCGGGAGGAGCTGCGGTGTACCAGATCCAGATCGACAAGACGAACGCCATCGTGGACTTCATCCTCGACGGCTACATCCGCGTGGACGAGATGCAGAAGTTCGTCGCCGAGCTGAAGAACGCGACGATGAGCCTCACGGGCCGCGACATCAAGATCAAGGCGGATGTGCGCACCTTCAAGCCCGCCTCTCCGGAGGCCGCGGAGATGATCCGGCAGGTGCAGGAGTTCGGGCTGCGCTCGGGCGTGAAGCGGGTGGCGGAGCTGGTGGAGAGTCAGATCGTCGCGCTGCAGCTCAACCGCGTGGCGCGCGAGAGCGGCACCGACAAGGTGCTGCGCCGCTTCTGGGAGGACTCGGCGGCGCGCCACTGGCTCATCCACGGGGACACCGCCGAGGAAGGCAGCACCCCGTAGGCCCCCGGAGGCGCTGGCACGCCTGGCGCCTCAGGTGGGAGCGAGCCCGACCGCGAGCAGCGCCGCGAGCGCGCCGTACATGGGCACGTTGAGCGTGAAGGTGAGCCGGTTGATGCGGCGGAAGCGCGCCTGCTCCTCGTCGGCGAACCAGACGCCCTCCTCTCCGGTGGTGGCACCCTCCACCGCGTGGAAGAAGAGGGCCGCGTAGATGATCTCGATGACGAGGCTGACGAGCACCAGCCCCACGAGCGCCAGCGCCCAGCCATCCGAGCCCGTGAGCGGCCCCGTCCAGTGCGCGTGGTGCCAGCCCAGCGCGCCGAGCACCAGGGCGATGCACAGCACGTCATGGCCGATGCCGTAGGGCGGGCGCCAGTTCCTGGACACGTAGAGCATGTACATCTCCGCCGCGCCCCGTATCCACATGGAGGCGCCGAACAGGCCGAGCACCGCGCGCGCCGCGGGCGCCAGCGCCGGATCCATCGCCACCGCGGGGCAGACGATGAACCAGAAGTAGACGGCGTAGAAGAGCCAGGCCACCTTGGGCGGTGAGATGCGGCCGCCGCGCGTGCCCTGGCGGTTCTGGCGCTTCTGGAAGAGCCAGCCGAGCAGCACGAAGACGCCCAGCAGGAGGAGCAGCGCGGCGCGGGTGAGCGGGGAGAGCATTCAGGGGCGGCGAGGGCGAGGGTAGTGCTCGGGGTAGTGCTCGAGGTACCACGCGCGCAGCCGGGGCAGGTGCTGCGTGGCCACCTGGGGGTGCAGGTGGTGGACGATGTGGCAGCCCACGTTGCGCGGCGCCAGCAGCAGCCGGCCGACCCAGCCCAGCCCGTGGTCGCTCGTGGAGGCGAGGATGCCCTGGAGGGTGTTGCCCTGGTGGCGCGCGGGGGTGTGCTCGGCCAGCAGCCGGTACGCCGAGGCGGCCGAGGCGCCCATCAGCGGCAGCAGGTACCCGAGGCCCACGGCATGGGGCCAGCGCCAGGCCAGCGCGAGCACGCCCAGGTGGAAGAGCACCTGCGCGAGCTCGGCGCGGGCGCAGGCGAGCACCTCCGGGCTGCGGGTGAGGTCCTCGCCGGAGCGATCCATGAGGAAGAGGCGGCCATAGAGGTTGCGCAGCGGGGGCACGGCCCAGGCGAGCGCGCCCACGGGGCCGCGCACCACCCAGAAGGGCACCACGGGGATGAGCTGGAGCCACAGCAGGGCGGCGCGCCACCACGGCCCGGGCGGGGGCTTGTGGTAGCCGTCCAGCTCGGTGCCCTCGTGCCGGTGGTGGCGCAGGTGGTGGTAGCGCATGGCGTTCCACGTGGAGGCGATGGGGTAGCCCGCGAGGCACTCCAGCAGCCAGAGCTCGGCGCCCTTGTGGCGCACGGACAGGTGCACCGCGTCATGGAGGATGACGCCCAGTGCATGCAGCCGGCCGGCGATGAGCAGCACGAAGAGCGGCGCCGCGAGCGGGAGCGCGTGCAGGCCCACCTGGCACAGGGCGATGAGCGCCCACTCGGTGACGGCCATGCGCAGCAGCTGGGGCACGCGGGCCTGGCCCAGCAGCTCGCGAGGCACCACGGCGCGGGGCGGCAAGGGCGTGAGGGCGGTGGAGGGAGCGCTCATGGCGGGGGCCTCACCGGTGAAGCTGGCGGCCAGGCCTTGTGGCAAGTCTACCCCATGGCTGGACAGGGCGCGGCCTGCCGGGGCACGCTCCGCGCATGCTCCCACCGACGCGCGTCGAGCGCTGGGGCTGGACCTGGCCCCGCTGGACCGACCCGCGCCTGCCGTTCGCGGGCCTGCTGACGCTCTATGGCGTGCTGGGCTTCTCCTTCTTCGGCTTCAACCGCAGCCCGGCGCAGATGGCGACCATCGTCGTCACCGGCAGCGTGCTGGACGCGGCGCTCGGCTGGCTGCTGCGCCGCGAGAAGGTGGTGCCGCTGAGCGGGTACATCTCCTGCTGCTCGCTGGCGCTGCTGCTCAACTACTCGCACCACAGCTGGCTGCTGCTGCTGCCGGTGTGGCTGGCCATCGGCTCCAAGTACGTGCTGACCTTCGAGGGGCGGCACTTCTTCAATCCGTCGATGTTCGGCGTGGCCACCTCGCTCCTGCTGTCGCGCGAGCTCATCACCGCGGCGCCCGCCTACCAGTGGGCCAACGGCGCGGTGGCCATGTCGGCCTTCATCGTGATGGCCGCGCTGGTGCTCTTCCTCTTCCGGGTGGGGCGCGGCTGGCTGGTGGTGAGCTTCCTGCTCCTCTACGCGGCGCAGACGGGGCTGCGGGCGTATGTCATGAGGCACCACCTGCCGCCCGAGGTGCTCTTCCTCGGCACGCTGGGGGCGCCCTCCTTCTTCATCTTCGTCTTCTACATGCTGACGGATCCGGCGACTTCACCACCGACGCGCCGGGCGCAGGTGCTGCTGGCGCTGGCCATCACGGTGGTGGATCTGCTGCTGCACTTCAAGGAGAGCGTCTACACCTTCTTCTACGCCGCGCTCACGTGCGCCACCGCCCGCTTCCTGTTCCTCCACGCGCGAGCCTGCTGGCGGCGCGGCCCGCGTGCGTACCTGGGCGGCCTCCTCTCTCCGGGCCCGCTCGAGCGCGTGGGCGTGGTGGGCGGGCTGGGAGCGGCCATGGCCGGAGCGTACTTCGGCGTGGTGGCACCCTCCGTGGAGGCGCACCCGGTGAACTTCCGCATGGAGCGGATGGAGGCTGCGCGCACGGGGCTGGGCTCGGAGATGGGGGACGTGCTGACGCGGGTGGATCCGCGCGTGGCCCACATCTCCAAGTGGGTGCTGAGCGTGGGCGACGCGGTGGCGACGGGGGACTTCGATGGGGACGGGCTGCTGGACCTCTACCTGTCCCACCCGCTCAAGAAGGACGAGTACCGCGCCGCGCTCTACCGCAACCTGGGGGACTTCCGCTTCGAGCGGGTGAAGGTGCCCGCGCTGGAGCGCTTCTCCACGAGTTACGCCGAGGAGGGGCTGCCCGGCACCGCCGCCTTCGTGGACTACGACGGGGATGGGGACCAGGACCTGGCCATCGGCGTGGCGTTCGGGCCGTCTCGGCTGCTGCGCAACCTGCGGAGCGAGACGGGGCGGCCGGACTTCGAGGACGTCACCCAGGCGGCGGGCATCGCGGACCACTCGGTGAGCCTGGGCCTCACCTTCTTCGACCATGACAGGGACGGGCGGTTGGACCTGCTCGTCACCAACGCGCTCACCACGCACCTGCCGGACTACGCGAAGCCGACTCCGCTCAACCTCTTCCGCCTGCCCGCGCCCGAGTACCCGGGTGACAGGCGCATGTTCCGCTTCATGCACGACGGCTGGCACCAGGCGGACAACGGGGGCCTCAACCGCCTCTACCGCGCGCGGGGCGATGGCACCTTCGAGCCGCTGGACATGCAGGCGATGGGGATGCCGGAGACGCGCTGGTCGCTGGCCACCAGCACCGTGGACCTCAACCACGACGGGTGGACGGACCTCTACATCGCCAACGACTTCGGGCCGGACGAGGTGTACCTGAACGAGGAGGGGCGGCGCTTCCGCCGCATCGTGGGCCGGCGCTTCGGGGAGATCGGCAAGGACACGTACAAGGGGATGAACGCCTCGGTGGCGGACTTCGACCGGAACGGCTTCCTGGATGTGTACGTCTCCAACGTGCACCACTCGCTCCAGGCCGAGGGCAGCCTGCTGTGGATGGTGGGGCCGGGGGCGGATCCGTTCCTGCCCGAGTTCAAGGACGAGGCGACCTTCCGCGGCGCGCTCAACGAGCGGCGCTTCGGCTGGGGCGCGGCGGCGGGAGACCTGGACAACGACGGGTGGCCGGACATCGTCCAGACCAACGGCATGGTGGATGACCGGCTGGACAGGCTGCTGGCGGACGGGGAGCGCAAGGACTACTGGTACATCAACCACAAGCTGATGCAGTCCGGGCCGGAGGTGCACACCTACGCGGACCAGTGGGGCGACATCCGCGGGCGCACCATCTACCCGAACGAGGCGAGGCGCGCGTACCTCAACCTGGGGGACGCCAAGCCCGGGCACTTCGTGGACGTGGCGCGCGAGCTGGGCGTGGACGACCCGGACAACTCGCGCGGCGTGCTGATGGCGGACCTGGACAACGACGGGGACCAGGACCTGGTCGTCACCAACCAGCACGGGCCGGCCTCGGTGTACCGCAACACGCTGCGCGCCGTGGGAGGAGCGGTGCCCGAGGGCTCGCACTTCGTGGGGCTCACGCTGGTGGGGGATGGCCACCGCACGCACTCGACGGCGGTGGGCACGCGCGTGGTGCTCTCCTATGAGGAGGGCGGCCGCAAGGTGGAGCAGGTGCGGGAGGTGGGGCTGATGGGAGGCTTCTCGGCGTCGGCGGATCCGCGCCTGCACTTCGGGCTGGGGCGGCACGCGGGCCCGGTGACGGCCATCATCCACTGGTACGGCGGAGAGGTGCAGACGGTGCGGCTCGAGCCCGATCGCTACCACGAGGTCCGCCAGCCGCCGGGCAGCACGGCGCTGCAGGGGAGGAGATAGGACATGTTGTCGGCCCTGAAGGGGGCCATCGCGCGGCGCGAGGAGCTCACCGAGCACCAGCGTGCGCAGATGCTCGCCCTGATGCAGCTCTGCTACGCGGGTGTCTCCGCGGAGCGCTTCGCGAAGGACCTGGAGGAGAAGCAGTACGTCATCCTCCTGTCCCTGCGGCGCACGGGAGAGCTGGTGGGATTCAGCACCCTGCGCGTCGCGGAGGACCGCATGGGGGGGAAGGCCGTGGAGCTCGTGTTCTCGGGGGACACGGTCATCCACCCGGACCACTGGGGACAGAAGGAGCTGCAGGTCCAGTTCGCGCGCTTCACGGCGTGGCGGAGGCTGCGCCGGCCGCTGCGCCCGCTGCTGTGGTTGCTGCTGAGCGGCGGATACAAGACGTACCTGCTGTCCGTGAACAACTTCCCGCGCACCATCCCGCGCCATGACTGGGAGGCGCCCCAGGAGCGCGTCACCTTCATGCGGCAGCTGGCCTCTCGATGGTTCGGAGAACAGTACGACGCCGAGCGGGGCGTCCTGCGCTTCGCCCAGCAGCACTACCGGGTGCGGGATGGGGTGGCGCCCATCGATCGCGCGGCCGCCGCGCATCCGCACATCGCGTTCTTCGCCTCGCGCAATCCGGGACATGTGGATGGCGAGGAGCTGGTGTGCCTCACGGAGGTCCGCCTGAGGGACCTGGCCCGCTCGGTGGGGTGGATTCTCGTCAAGCAGGTGATGGGCGTGACGCGGCGTGGACTGAGGCTGATCGGGGTGCGGGCGCGGGCATGAGCGCCGTCGTCCCATCCGCGCTGCTGCTCGGAGGGCTGCGAGCGGCCATGGCTCCATCGGCGCTGCGCTTCTTCCGCGCGCTGGGGCGGCCGGAGGCGGCGCAGGCGGAGTGTCTCGGGCGGGTGCTGCGAGCCGTGGCGGGCAGTCAGCAGGCCGCGCGCATCCCGGGCTTCGAGCGGATCTCCCGGCCGGGAGAGTTCCAGGACGCAGTGCCCGTGTCCACGCCGGACTCGGTGGTGGCGGACGTGGAGCGCATCGCGGCGGGCGAGCCGCGAGTGCTGACGGCGGCGCCGGTGGTCCGGTTCGAGCCGTCCGGAGGCTCTTCGGGGGCATCGAAGCGGGTGCCTGTCACCCGCGCGTTGCTGGACGAGTTCCACCGCGCGCTGGCGCCCATGCTCTTCGAATTGCTCCACCGCAGACCGGCGCTCCGTGAGGGCCCGAGCTACTGGTCCATCTCGCCCATCGGGAGGAAGCGAGGGCGGACGCCGGGCGGAGTGCCGGTGGGGAGCCTGGAGGACAGCGCGTACTTCCCGCGATTCCTCCAGCCGCTGCTCACCCGGGTGTTCGCCGTGCCGGGCGACGTGGCGCGGATGCCCGAGGTGGAGAGCTGCCGCTACGTCACGCTGTGGTTCCTCGTGGCCTGCGAGGACCTGGCGCTGATCAGCGTGTGGAACCCGAGCTTCCTCACGCTCCTCATGGACGCGCTGGAGGTGCATGGAGAGCGGCTGGCGGAGGACCTGGAGCGAGGGACGTGCCGGCCTCCCAGCAGCGCGCCCGAGGCGGAGGTCCGAGCCGTCCTCTCTCGGATGCGCTTCACGCCTCGGCCGGAGCGGGCCCGGGTGCTGCACCAGGCCCTGAAGGATGGGCTGAGCGGAAGGGCGCTCTGGCCACGGCTCGCGCTGCTCAGCATGTGGACCGATGCCCAGGCCGCCCATGCCGTGGGGCCCGCGCGCCGCCGGTTCGAGGGAGTGGAAGTCCAAGGCAAGGGGCTGCTGGCCACCGAGGGTGTCGTCACCCTGCCGATGTTCGACGCACCGGCTCCCGTGCTCGCCGTGCGCAGCCACTTCTACGAGTTCGCCGACCCGGAGCGTCCGGAGGCGCGCCCGCGGCTCGCCCATGAGCTCGAGCAGGGCCGCGAGTACGTCGTCCTCCTGTCCACGTCCGGGGGACTGCTGCGCTACCGGCTGGGAGACCTCGTGCGAGTGGAGGGCTTCCTGGGCGCGACACCCTGTCTGCGCTTCCTGGGTCGCGCCGATGCCGTGAGCGATCTAGTGGGAGAGAAGCTCGCCGCGACCCGGGTCACCGCGGTGCTGGATGCCGCGCTCCCTCCTCTGTTCGGAGGCACGCGGCCTCGCTTCGTCATGCTCGCGCCGGAGTGGGAGACGCCGCCCGCCTATCGCCTCTTCCTGGAGACGGAAGCACCGGACGACCAGCTCGCCCGGGCCGCGGAGGCCATCGAGCAGGCGCTGCGCGAAGGCTTCCATTACCGCTACGCGCGGGAGCTGGGACAGCTGGGGCCGGTGCGAGCCGTGCGCGTCTCCCACGGAGCCCGACACTACGAGGCGCGCTGCATCGCCCTGGGCCAGCGCGCCGGAGACATCAAGCCCACGGACCTGCACCGCCAGCCGGGCTGGACCGCGCACTTCGCTTCTGGAGGCACCTCGTGAGGAACCCGCTGCACCTCGCGCCCCCCACGCAGCCGCCGACGGTCGACCTGGAGGCCGAGGCGGACCTGGCCCGTTGCGGCGCGCTCAAGGACTACTGGTACGTGGCGTGCCGCTCGCCCGAGCTCACGGGGAAGAAGCCGCTCGCGAGGACCCTCCTGGGCCTCAACATCGTCCTCTTCCGGGACGAGCAGGGCCGGCCCGCGGCGCTGAGAGACCGCTGCCTGCACCGCAACGCGCGGCTGTCGGCGGGGGACACATTCGAGGGGAAGCTCGGGTGCCCGTACCACGGCTGGGTCTACGACGCGGGCGGCAACGTGGTGGAGGTGCCATCGCTCGGGCCTTCACAACGAGGCGAGGTGCTGGACGAGCGCGGCCATGCGCAGTCCGGCCTCACGGTGGAGCCGTGCAAGCTGGGGCGCCTGCAGCGCTTCGAGACGCGCGAGCAGGACGGGCTCATCTACGTCTTCATGGGCGGTGAGGCGTCCAGCGCGCGGGCCGAGCCCTTCCGGGTGCCGTACTGGGGACACCCGGACTGGACCGTCTACTTCATGGTGACGCGCTTCCCGAACGGGGTGACGAACCTCGTCGAGAACTTCATGGACGTGCCGCACACGGTGTTCGTGCACGCGGGGTGGTTCCGCAACCGGGTGCGCAAGCGGGTGCCCGCGACGGTGAAGCGCTCGGGGGGGAGCGTGCTGGTCACCTACAAGCAGGACCAGGACGCCGTCAGCGGCCTGGGGCGGCTCTTCAACCCGCGTGGGCTGCCGCTGGTGCACACGGACCATTACTTCGTCCCGAACATCACCCGCGTGGACTACATGTGGGGCGAGCATGGCTTCGTCATCAACTCGCAGGTGACGCCCATCGGTCCGACGGACAGTCTGGTCTACACGGCCATCAGCTTCCGGCTGCCGTTCGAGGTGCCGGGGCGGCTGGTGGGGCGGGCGCTGGCGCCGGTCATCAAGTGGTACACGACCCAGGTCATCCTGCAGGACGTGGAGATCATGCGCGTGCAGCGAGAGGGCCTGCTCAACGGCCCGGGCGGGGGCGTCTTCAAGAGCACCGAGGCGGATCTGCTCCACGCGGACATCGAGGCCTACCGCCGGTGGCTCCGCGAAGGAGGCCAGGGGCCAGGACCGGGCGACGAGGAGCGCGACATCGTCTTCTGGATCTGACGCTCCGGCGCCTGCTCACGACTCCTTCTCCAGGTCGTACTCGAACAGGAGCGTCTTCCCTGGCTCGATGGTGATGGTCTGGATGACCACCTTGCCCAGGTCCTTGTTCTCCAGCTTCAGCTCGTGCGTGCCCTCGTAGACGGGGATGGGTTCGGACGAGGCCAGCCCCTTGTACCTCCCATCGAGATACACGGCGGCGGAGGGGCGGATCCGAAGCTCGAGCGTGCCCTGCTCCACCGACACCCGGAGCACTCCATTGTCCCCGGGCGCGAGCACGAACGACTGTCGCTTCGAGAAGCCCTTCACGGAGTCGTAGACCTCCACCTGCACGGGCCCGGGGGCGAGCTGGCTCATCGCCACCGACCCATGCTTCTTGAACTCGCCGTTGACCCGGATCTGCGCGGGTGGAGAGCTCTCGAAGACCACGGACGCCAGCTGAGGCTTCTGCTCAACCGGCTCCCGCACCTCTGGCGGCGCGCTCGCGGCCGTCTCCACCGCCGTGGCCAGACGGTCAGCGCCTCGCTCGACGGGAGGGGATCGCTTCTTCCTCTCGGTGGCCTCGGTCGGGGGAGGCGCCCTGGCGCTCACCGAGACGGTCACCTCGGAGGAGGGGACATCCACCGTCGCCTCCTGGCGCGGCGGCTCCTTCACCTCCACCCTCGGAGGTTCAGGCGCGACGACAGGAGCCTGGGGCGCTGCGGGCTCGGGTGCTGGAGGAGCCACCGCGAGGGCTGGTGGCTGTGCACTGGCGGGGAGGGAAGGCGTCTGCCTGAGCATGAGGAAGGCGCTCACCGCCACGAGCACCGTGAGCAATCCCAGTGACATCGCCACGAGGCCCGCTCTTCGCTGGGAAGACTTCTGTGCTTCTCGTGGCACCGTGGCGGCCACCCCGAGCTCCAGGGACGCGGACGCGGAGGCTTCCTCCTGGAGCCTGCTGCGCTCCAAGGCGCTCCCGAGCTGGGAAGCGGGGAGCTCCACCTCTCCGGTGTCCACCTTCCTGGGCGTCATGACGGGCAAGAGCACGGGAGGCTTCGCCGGCCGCGGTCCAGCGCGAGAAGGAGGCACCGCACGAAGCAGCGGCGGCGGTGCCCGGATGTCGCTCGTCGAGCCCACGGGCGCGGCTCCTCCGTCGGGAGGCATGACTCGCGCGATCAGGCTCGCGATCTCGTCGGTGCCCACCGGCTCACCCATGCCGAGGATGAAGCGCTCGAGATCCGCTCGGAGATGGCGGCAGCTGGCGTAGCGCTCCTCCCGCTCCTTCGCCAGGCACCGCTCGGTGATGCGTGCCAGCTCCGCGGGGATGCCTGGGCTGCGCTCTCGGAGGGGCTTCGCGGGAGTGTCGAGGATGGCGCTCATCAGCGCGGCCTCGCCCGTGACGTCGAACGGCCGCTTGTTGGTGAGCAGCTCGTAGAGCACCACCCCCAGGGCATATACATCGACACGCCGATCCAGCGGTCGGCCCCGGAGCTGCTCGGGCGGCATGTAGGGCAGCTTGCCCTTGATGATGCCCGCCCTCGTGCCGTGGCCCTGGCCGATGACCTTGGCGACCCCGAAGTCCACCACCTTCACCGTGCCGACCCGCGAGACGAGGATGTTGTCGGTGCTGACGTCCCGGTGCACGAGCCCCAGGTGCCTTCCCGTCTGGGGATCGACGAGATCATGCGCGTAGGCCAGCCCCTCGCAGGCGTAGGAGACGATCTTCGCGCACAGCGCCGGAGCCAGCTTCACGCCCGCGCTCCTCGCCTGACGCGCCAGCACGCGCAGGTTCGGCCCGTCGATGTACTCCATGGCGATGCAGTAGGAGCCCTCGAACTCGCCGAAGTCGAAGATGTGGACCACGTTCGGGTGGTTGAGCTGGGCCACGAGCCGAGCCTCCGCCAGGAACATCTCCACGAACTGCTCGTCCTCGGCCAGGTGAGGAAGGATGCGCTTGAGGACCAGTGTCTTGGAGAACCCTCGAGGCCCCTCGGTCCGAGCGAGGAAGACCTCCGCCATGCCGCCCGACGCGAGCTTCCTGATCAGTTGATAGGACTTGCTGAGCTGCACTCGGAACTCCAGACGTGAGGGGCGCGGGCGGGTGAGCCATGGTACCCAGCCACTCCTGTCTGATCCGGCGCCGCCCACTGCTACTCGAGGCGTACGGCGCCATGCGTACGACGGAAGGGGTACAGCCGCTCGAACACCGCCTTGCGTATTGCTGACCGCGCAACTGCGGCGAGCCTGCCGCGGAACGAGAGCTCATGTTCCCTCTGTTCACGTCATGGAAGCGGATGCCCTGGAGGCAGCGGGTCGCCCCGGCCGCCCTGGTGTTGCTCGTGACGGCGCTGGTGCTCGTCTGTGTGTGGATTGGCCTTTCGCTGCAGGCCACCATTCGCCGACAGCGGCATGGCGAGACACAAGCCTTGACCCTCGCCGAGCTGGAGGCGCGCACGCTCAACGAGCTCGCCGCGACCAATCGGACGATCGCCGCCACCTACGTGGTCATGAACCACATGCACGCTTCCACGCTGGCCGCTCCCGGGACTCAGGAGCCTGGAGCGGTGCCCGTCGTCGAGCGCTCCGTGGATCTGCTGGATCAGATGATGGATGCCGCTCGCTCCGCCCAGTGCACCCGCTTCGCGGTGACGTTCGGCGAGGTGCGGCTGACCGAGGCCGGTGACATGGAGCGGACGGTGGGCGAGATCAACGCCGCGGAGTTCTCCGAGGCCATGGAAGGCATGCCCTGTGGAGCGCCGGAGCGTCGGCTCGAGACGGAGAGGGCGGGCTGTGCGCTCCGGGAAGGCTGCTTCAGCAAGTTCCGGTTCGAGCATGACTCGGGACACGGCTGCAGCCAGTACCACGTGTACCGCTACCTCCCGGTCAGGCGCCTCGCGGGAGCCGAGGAGGAGAAGAGCTCGCTGTTCATGGCGCACGTCGGCTACCAGGCGCCAGACACGACGCAAGAGCCTCCCAACATGTTCGCTTCCTCCTGGCGGGCCACGCTCCCCGAGGGCCCGTTTCGGTCCACGAGCACGCCCGGTGGCCTGGAGCTGGGGCCCGGGCTCTTCGAGAAGGAGCATGGGAAGGTCAGGCTCGAGGTGGTGCGACGCGCCACGCAGGGGATGCCCTCCTATAAAGGAGAGCGGCTCCAGGCCCTGGCCGCGGACTTCCTGGGAGAGGGCTCGAGCATCGCGGCGGGCTGGTTCATGACGCGCGACACGCCAGAGCAGGTGCTGGGCTTCTATCGGGAGGGCCTGGGGAGGACGGGGCTGCCGGTGCTCTTCCATCACCACAACCCGAGCGCGGGGTATGTGGGCTATCGAGATCCCGAGACGCAGGCACTGCATCTGGTCTCGGTGCTCGCCCAGGGCGCGGAGACCACCGTCCTCGTCTCCCACGCATCCGCGGACGCGGTGACGGGAGCCCTGCAAGGTCCGTTACCCCCGGAGCTTCCCATGCCCAAGGCCGTCCAGCAGCACCTCGTCATGAGCTTTCAGGACGAGGGCCCCGCGCGCTTCACGGGACACGTGAGCGCGCCCCACGCCCGGGTCGAGGGGCTGGCGGACCTCTTCCGACAGGAGTTCAAGAGGAGGGGATGGAGTGTCGAGCAGGGCTCCGAGCAGCTCGACGAAGAGGTGCTCCTCAGCGCACGACGTGGCTCGGCGAGGGTCAGCATCCTGATCCAGCCGCAGGCCTCGGGAGCCCAGGCGTTCTTCACGATGGAGCGGTCGTGAGCCGCTTCTCGCGGCCGCGGAGCGCTACTTCGGCAGTAGTACAGATCGCCCTCATGGCTGTCCGTACTGTGGCTTCACGCAGAGAGCCTGGTGCTCGGCGAGCTCCAGGTTCTGTGTGCGCTCAGCACATCACCCGGCACTCAACGAAAAGGACAGCTCCATGACGTCAATCCCATTCAACTTCCCAGGCATGGGCTCCGGCTTCCACACCATGGGACAGCCAGGCACGGCGCCCACGGCGAACCGTGGCCTGAGCGGTGCGGAGATCAACATGCTGCGCACCATCCTGCAGGCGAACATCAACGTGAACATCAACGTGAGGCTCGACGGCTTCCACCCGCCGAGGCAGATCGGCGGCGTGTGCGGCCCCAAGCCCCGCATGTGCTGCCCCAAGCCTCCGGTGCGGCAGGACTGCTGCCACCCGCCCGGGAGCCTGAAGACCAGCCCGGAGGGTGCGGTCACCACGCCTGGCGGCTACAAGATCGAGGTGCTCGGGCCGTGCGAGTGGAAGATCACCGGCCCGGACGGCAAGAACACGCGTGTCTGGGGTGACCCGCACGTGGCCGAGGGTGACGGCGGCACGTGGGACTTCAAGCGCGACAGCACCTTCGTGCTCGGTGACGGCACGCGCATCAACGTCGCCACCAAGCCCGCTGGGCCCAACGCGACTGTGACTGGGGGGCTGGAGATCATCTCCGGCAATGACCGCGTGAAGATCACCGCCGTCGACACGGCCAAGAGCAAGACCGGACCGGTGACGCGCGATGGCTACGCGCACGCCAACAGCTTCGGCAACAACGACGTGTTCGTCATGGGCAGGGAGACGGACGACTGGTCCTTCCAGGGCAGGGAGGTCATCGGCAGCTACAACCTCGGCGAGTCGTTCCAGCTCGGCGACAAGCTGCCCGCCGGGAGGACCCACCACAAGCCGTGGCATGCCTACCGCGGAGGCTTCCAGAAGAGCGACGGGGGCTCGCCCCTGGGTGGCCCGAGCGGCATCGCGCCGGGTGGCCCGAACGGCATCCTGCCGGGCGAGCCCCACCCGAACGCGCCGACCAACCCGTTCGCCCAGCAGCTGAACGCGCTCCTCCAGAGCCTGTTCCAGCAGATCCAGGGCATGATGTCGTTCTGCGACCTGATGCCTCAGCGCAACTTCGGCTGCGATCCGTTCTGCGCGCCGGGGACCCAGGGCAACTGGATGGATCGCCGCCAGCAGCACCTGGGCAACAGCTTCGGCGACATCGGCACGATGCTGAACGCGTTCTCCCAGCTGGACTCGCTCAGCCGCAGCGTCCAGTCGTTCCGCCTCCCCTTCATGGTCTGATGCGGCACGTACGGACACTCCCATGACCGAGACCTCGCAGACTTCGAATGAGCCCGCGCCTCCAAGCCAGACCGAGCTGGCCCAGCGGCTCATCACCGGCGACATCACCCCGGCGCAGTTCCTGGGCCTGTCCCAGGAGCGGCTGTACGAGATCGCCACGGTCGGCCACCGGATGCTGGTGGACGAGCGGGCGGAGCAGGCGCTGGCCCTCTTCAAGGGGCTGGTGGCGGCGTCGCCCTACGACAGCGTCTTCCACTGCCACCTGGCCGCCGCGTATGTCCTGGCCGAGCGCTACCCCGAGGCGATGGAGGAGTACACGCTGGCGCTCCGGCTCAACATCGCCAACGTGGACGCGCTGGTGGGGCGCAGCGAGCTGTACCTGCGCGAGGGCAAGGTCGCCGAGGCCCTGACCGACATGCACGCCGCGCTCCAGCTGGACCCGAAGGCCGAGCGTGACTCGACTCAGCGTGCGCGCACCAACCTGCTGGTGCTCAAGGCCATGGCGGACGAGGCGGAGGCCGCCGAGACCCAGAAGCCCTGAGCGGCGGTGCCCGGTCACGCAGCTCACGCCCCGGGGATGGCCGCCTGTGTCCGGCCATCCTCGGGGTGACGCGGCGCGAGACGTCACCCTCCGGACCTGCGCGGAGCTCAGTGCACCGTGCGGGGGCGCGACTCTTCCTCGTCATCGAGTCGCTCGCGAGGGGTGTCGCCCCCCGCCAGCAGGTCGAGCAGGTCCTTCGTGGTCAGCCGCGCCGCGACATCCGTTCCCTCGAGCACTCCCGCCACCAGCGCGCGCTTGTCGGAATGGAGCGAGAGGATCTGCTCCTCGATCGTCCCACGGGCAATCAGGCGGTACACGGTCACCGGCCGAGTCTGCCCGATGCGGTGGGCCCGGTCCGTCGCTTGATCCTCGACCGCCGGGTTCCACCACGGATCCAGGTGGATGACATAGTCGGCGGCGGTGAGGTTGATGCCCGTGCCGCCCGCCTTGAGCGAGATGAGGAACAGGTCGCCCTCGCCGTCCTGGAACGCCTGGATGCGCTTCGCGCGTGTCGCCGCGGGCGTGGCTCCGTCGAGGTACTGGTAGGTGAAGCCCGCGCGCTTGAGCTCCTCCTGGACGAGCTCGAGGTGCGAGGTGAACTGGCTGAACACCAGCGCCCGGTGGCCCTCGCTGCGCAGCTCCTCCAGGAGCTCCAGAAGGCGGCGCATCTTGGAGGAGGAGATGCTCGACTGCGCGTCGTAGAGGCGCGGATGGGAGGCGAGCAGGCGCAGCCGCGTGAGCGCCGCGAGCACCTGGAAGCGCTGCTGCTCGTTGCGCAGGCCCTTGCCCTGGGTGCTGAGCTCGGCGACGGCCGCGAGCCGCGCGTCCTCGTACAGCGCCCACTCCTCCTCGGAGAGCGCCACGGGGACCTGGATCTCCGTGCGCGCCGGCAGCTCCCGCGCGACCTCCTGCTTCGTGCGGCGCAGCAGGAAGGGGCGGATGACCCGGGAGAGGGCGGCGCTCGCGTCAGGATCCTTGCCGCGCTCGATGGGGGAGGCGAAGCGCTCGCGGAACTGGTCCCAGCTGCCGAGCAGGCCCGGGAAGACGACGGCGAACAGGCTCCACAGCTCGCCGAGGTGGTTCTCGAGCGGCGTTCCCGAGAGCGCGGCGCGGAAGCCGGCGTTGAGCTGCCGCGCGGCACGGGCACGGCGGGTGGTGGGGTTCTTCAGCGCCTGCGCCTCATCGACGATGAGCGTCGCGAACGAGACGGCGGAGAGGCTCGCCGCGTCTCGCACGAGCAGGCCGTAGCTCACGATGAGCACGTCGTTCTTCTTGAGCTTCGCGAGGCACTTCACGCGGTCGGCCTGCTCCGCGTAGAGCACGGGGCGCAGGCTCGGTGCGAAGCGCTGCATCTCCTGGACCCAGTTGAAGGCGACCGAGGTCGGCGCGAGGACGAGGGCGGGGCCGAGCCGCGCCCGATCGAGCAGCAGGGCCAGCGCCTGCACCGTCTTGCCAAGCCCCATGTCGTCCGCGAGGCACGCTCCGGCGCCCCACGCCGCGACGCGACTGAGCCACGCATGGCCCTCCACCTGGTAGTCGCGCAGCGTGGTTCCCAGCGCGGCGGGGGGCTTCGGCTTGAGCGAGAGCGACGCGGCGAGGCGCTCCGTCAGCAGCCGCCAGGCTGGCGCGGCTTCGACGTCGGCTCCCGCGTCGCGCAGGGCGGTGATGGCGGGCACTGCTCCGGGAGAGAGCTCCACGCGGTTCTTCCCGAGGAAGGTGTGGTCGGCCACCGCGAGCAGGCGCTGTCGCAGGATGTCGCTGAGCTCGACCCACCGATGGCTGTCGAAGCGCACGAAGCGCTTCTGTCGCCGGGCCGCATCCAGGAGGACGGCCAGCTCGAGCCTTCCCGCCTCGACCTTCAGCTCGCCCTCGATGCCGAACCAGTCCCGCTTGCGCTCGACCTTGACCGTCAGGGCCTCCGGACCCACGGATGAGACGATGAAGGGCTTCTCATCGACCCACTCGACCTCGAGCCCCTGGGGCGGCTTGCGCAGCGCGGCGACGAGCTGCAGAGCCGACTCCGTGTCCCCCATCCGGAAGCAGAACGTCGGACCTTCCTCGGCCTCGCCCAGGGGGAGGGAGGAGATGGCCGCGCGGGCGCGCTCCTCCTCGCGCAGGAGCTGGCGGCGCACGTAGCCCCGCTCGCCGTCGCGCGAGAGCAGCACGTCGCGTGGGCCCACGCCGGGATGGAACAGCGGCGCGCCCGGGCCTGGCCGAACGAGCAGTTCGAGCTCGAGGGACACGTCGGGCAGGAGGCGCAGGCGGACGACGGTAACCATCTCCGTCTGGAGCTCGCGCCCCTTCAGCGTGGGCGGGACGACGAGGGGCAGGCGCGCTTCGAGGCGGGACAGGCGCTCGAGCAGCTGCTCGTGGCTCTCGGGAGGGAACTGGTCGCCGTGCTTCTCGAGCACGTTCCAGATCCGCCGTGCGTCCTCGTTCACGTCGATGAGCAGGCACCGGCGGCGCTGCTCGTCGACGGCCAGCAGCGGCTCTCCGGGAGAGAACGAGCGCAGCATCGCGCCCAGGAGCTTCGGGTTGAAGCGCTCTCCGTCGATGGAGGGCTCGAGGCGGATGTGGTTGTCGGCGGGGAGCGCGGTGAAGCCGAGGGGGGCGCGCTTCACCTCGAGCGGCTCCTCGGGGCGCAGCTCGAGCACGACGCGTGGATGACCGACGAGCGCGAGGAACGCCCGGGAGGGATAGGTGCCGGCCGAGCGTGAGGCGGGAGCCCAGGAGGCGAGGTGCTCGGCGACCTGGAGGTCGGTCTCGGAGAGCAGCTCGCGATGGTCCTCGAGCAGGCGGGCGGCGGTCATCCGCGCGCCGGGGCTCCAGGTGCCTCGGCGGGTCTGCTTCTTCACGAGCGGCGACACGGTCTGCGTCCCGAGCTCGTGCTCGATGCACCACCACACCTCGATGGAGGCGCGGGGCTTCGTCACCTCCACCTCGAACAGCTCGAGCTCCTTCAACGCACGGGCCCAGCTGGGGCTCAGCAGCTCCGCGGCGACGTTTCGTGCCTCGGCGACCCGGGAGGCGTCGTCGAGGAGATCGAGGGTCGTGTCGACGAGCGCGAGCGAGTGGACGCAGGCGCGTTGCCGGGTGCCGCAGTTGCACTCCACCCGGCCCTCGAAGCCTCCGGGGAACGTCAGCCGGGCCAGGACGCCGACGGTGCCGTAGTCCGGGCCTGCGCGGACGACGCGGTCGCGGTCCTTCCACGTGAGCGAGCACGTGACCGCATCGAAGCTCCAGGTCGCGGCGGCCCGCCGCTTGCGTGAGAGCGGAGACGCGTGAGGACGGAGCGTGCGGCGGACGTCGAGCAGGCGGGTCCACAGTGGAGCGAGCGCCGCATCCGGGAGGGACTCCCGACGTGCAGCCTCCTCGGAGAGCGCCCGCTCCACCGAGCTCGCCTCCTGCTGCAGGTAGGCCCACGTCGCCTCGGTGAGCGCCGTCTCCAGGCCACTCCCGCGTGCGCCGCCGTGGCGAAGCGCGCCTTCCCTGGAGCCGACATCACGGAGGGCCAGCCCATTGAGTGCATGGCGCAGCCCCTGGCGCCGCGCCTCATTGAGGGGCAGGTCCGAGAGGAGGACTTCGGCGGAGACCGCGAGTGCGTGCCGGACCTGGTGGGCTTCCGCCCAGCGCTCCATGTCGTTGCGCGTGGCGAACGGCCCTTCGCGTGAGCTGGTGGCGGTGCCGTTCGTCGGCTCGAGCGCCGAGCCGTTCCGAGCGAGGAACGCGAGGCTGAGCGCGACGGCGTGCTTGCAGACCGCTTCGCGGACCGGACACGTGCAGTGGCCCACGAGGGTGCCGCTGGGAGCCATGACGCGGACGCGGTACTGCGCCGTGCCGACGACGAGGCCATCGAGTGCGCCGTTCTCGAGGACGTAGGAGAGGACACGACCCTCACGCCAGTACGCTTCACCGCGAGCGAAGGCACTTCCGGCGGTCGCGCGGAGGTTCTCGGCGGTGAGCAGCGTGGACAGCGACATGGGGCGCAGACTCTAGCCGCGTCGCGGGTGCCAGGCAGGCTGTTCTGAACGCCCGGGAGGCTGCCTGCCTGCCTGCGCCGTCCAGGCCCCAGGGGCTCCGCGAGGTCGCGAGCTTCTGGGATTCCGGAGTAGGGGGCCTGTCGGTCGCGGTCTCCCCGAACTGGTACTACAAGCAGACCAGTTCGCGCCGTGTCGCTCCCGCCTCCGCGCTTCCGGGCCGCATCGGTAGCGGACTGTCGGCAGAGGGCCAATGGCATGAGGCGCCGGGCTACACTCCGGTCATGTCCCTCAAGTTGGTTCCTGGGCTGTACGAGCAGCTCGTCACGGTTCCTCTAGCCCGTCAGCTCCAGGGCACGCCTTCCGAGTTCGTCCAGCGCGAGGAACTCGACGCCGAGGACTCTGATGTCTTGCTCGCCCGGCATGTTCACGACCAGGTGCGCCATGCCCTCCGCGCCGTGACGGGAAGCGAAGAGGGACGTGTTGCCCTCGCCCGACAAGTCGCGCTCGTCAATGGCCTCATTGCCCAGCTCGGTCGGGAGGCGGGCCTGGAGACGGCTGCGCCGGTGGCTGAGGCCCACGAAGTGCTCCTCGCGCTGCTGGAGCGTCCCTCTCATCCCGGGCCACCTCGGCTTCCGGCACGCCCCGAGGTGCCGCTGAGCGCGAGCGCACTCCTGGTGAACGGCCCGACGCAGCCGCGCATTGGTACCGAGCTCCGACGCGAGCTGGAGTCCGCCGACGCGGTGGACCTGCTTTGCGCCTTCGTGAAGTGGCAGGGCTTCCGGGTGCAGGAGACGGAGTTTAAGTGCGAAACTCGAACTCAGCGCCCCACTCACGAGAACCTCAAACTGTTAGGTACTCTTGGAATTCTCTGCAGCAGTCTCCAGCATCTCTATCTCCTCGTTGGTCATGCCGTAAAGCGCATAAACTTCACGGTCAATCTGTGCGTCTGTTGAGGTGATTTGACGGTCAATGGCTGTCTGCTCGTGTGGTGTTTGCGCGGAGATTCGCTGGCGTTGAAGCTTAAGCATGTGTTCGACAAGAGTGACGATGCGATTGTGAGCACCTTGGTCTTTTGTCTGCTGCAACGAAAGCGCTGGCAGAGGTATCTGTGCGACTTGCCGTGCCTGAATCTCGGAAAAAGCTTTTTTTGACGACTTCAGGAAGGATACATAATAGAAATTTACGAGCTTGGAGTTCAAGATACCAAGCACATATTTGATACTCCAGTCGCATGCGGGCTTGGGGCTCACGACAACGATGGTGTTGAGCGCAAATCGCTGGCGATCGTCGAATGCGGCGATGATGCGGTCCCCAACCCGACGCATGAAGATCTTTTCCGGCAGCAAGAAGATGTCCTCGCGCTTGCAGCTGTGGATCTTGGACAGGTCGAACTTGAAGTAGTTCGGCGAATCGCTAGCAGCGTAGCGCGTGATGTGTCTTCCATCAAGAACCATCCGGTGTTTGGATGTCTTGGGGGCTGCGTCTAAACAGGCTGCGCGGTCGTGTTTTAGTGCGATGGCTTGATTGAAGTTGAGCATGTCCCCCATGCGAAGGGCGCTGGCTTCCATACGTTCTTTGATCTTGGTGGTCTTAACGTCTCCAGGAACGATGAAAGCGGCCTTATAGTTCTTCGATAGATTTGCTTGATGTGTCGATGATTGTCTGCTGATCGAGCCATTGCTGCTGATCCATCCAAACTGCACGACATTCTTCTGCTGAGAGTGCCTGCCGAGGACAAGGATGACGGTCTCGACAACAGCTCCAGCGAAAATTTGCCCCTGTGATTGGATGAGAGATTCGATTGATGTTGAGGTGATGAGTCGCTTGCGCAGTTCCTCATAACCTTCTTGGGTTAGGAGTGTGTTGGGGACGATGAAGGAAATTTTGCCCTCGGGTGACACCAGTTTCCGCGCTTGTTCAATAAAGAAGGCAAAAGTATTTAGACGTCCGCCAGAGAGGGTGTATCGATGTTTTAGGTAGGAGTTTACCGTGTCTTCCCTGAAGTCTTCCATTGAGAGTTGGACATATGGTGGATTCCCAATTATTGCGTTAAAACCACCGGCTCGCATAATTTGCGGAAAGCCGCCTGGGCCATCCCAGTCAAAGGCGTTTATGCGAAGGCGAGCATCCAAGTCCAATTCAGGGATATTGCTTTGGGCGTAGAAATCAGAGGAGACAAGGGAGTTGCCGCATTTGATGTTTTCACTGAGGTCCGGCAGAACGCGCTCGTGGATGAGTTCTCGTTGAAGACTTTGTGCGGTTTCTCCTTCAAGCACCTTCAATAGCAAAGAGAGTTTCGTGACCTCGACAGCCTGTGCGTCGATGTCAACGCCGTAGATGTGGGCCAGCAGGATGCGCTTGCGCTCAGTTGTGGTGAGATGCCAGCCACCACCGGGAGCAGCCATTAGGGCGGGAGCCTTTCCTTTGGACCACTTCTGAGGATCGTTTATGCTATACCATTGCTGATACCAGTCAAGCAGGAATTGATAGGCCCCAATGAGAAAGGAGCCTGATCCACAAGCGGGGTCAAGCACACGGAGGTGGGCGATGTGTTTCGGCGATTTCCCCTCAATAAGCTTGCGGACGGTCTGCTGGACAATGTGTGTGACAATATAGGTGGGAGTATAATAGACGCCACCTGCTTTCCTGACTTCCGGCTTATCCTCCACGACAACTCGGTGGCTGTCGGTGAGGCGAATAACCTTCCCTAGGAATTGCTCATATACTTGGCCGAGTATGTCGGCGCTGAGCATACGGAACTCATAGGGGCTCTCTGGGTAATAGAGGCCACGAATGATCTGCTTAAGCAGAAGATCATCTACGTTGAGTCTGAGGGTGAGAGAGTCAGGGGGTTCGTGGCGTCCCTTTTCCGGCTTGAAGTGGAAGAGTCCAGAATTGTATCGGTCATCTGCTTGCTGAAACAGATGTACAAGATGCGAGTAGATGCCGGGACGGTCAGAAATGCTGTGAAGGCGCTTGTAGTCTTCAATGCCGCGATCTTCGCAGATTCGGAGGAAAACGATACGGTCCAAAATGCGCTGAACAGCGAAGTTCAGTTCGCGCTGGGTGAGTCCCGGGTTCCGCAGTGCTAGGTTCTTCGCGAGGTCAGCACGCCATCCTTCTATGGTGCCCAAGAAGTCGGCGTCCACCTCGGCAGTGCCGCGCTTGGTTTTATTGGTGTCGGCAAATTTGTCGAAGGAGCCTTTTAGGATAGCCTCACGCGAGAATATGGATTCGATCCAATCCCATTTCTCCGCATACTCGTCAAAGCGGCAGTAGAAGATACGGGCCTTGCTGGCTGGGTCGTCCTGAGAGGGCTTTATACGGCAATCATAGACGGCTAGTTCTTCAAAGTCCGTAAGAATTGAGAGTGGGAGTTTTGCGCTCCACGCATAGCGGCGAAGCTGGTAAGCAGGCGAGACGTCCTCTTTGATTCGAACGGAAGGCCTCTTGGCCTCCACGAAGAACTTGCGAGTGCCGCCAATCCGGAAACCGTAATCGGGGGCTTTCAATGCTCCTGAGATCTTGACTTGGTCTTCATGAACAACATCGCGGTAGGCCTCAGCGTAGCCTTGCTCATTGTCCATGTCCCAACCAAGGGCTTTGAAGAATGGGTCAAGGAAATCACGCCGTAGCTGGGTTTCGTTGTAGGATCCAGTCTTGTAGGCTTCGACATGGTCCCCAAAGCGGGCGACGAGATCGAGAATGGTTGTAGGGGCAGGCATGACCACAAGCTAGCACCAAACGTCCAGCCGCTGTCGACGGAACATCTTCTTGGGCGGCTAGTAGAGTGTCTGACAAGATCGTGAACTGCTTGGGTACTATCTCGGCGAGGCGAGCCCTGAACACCGACCACGGGCGAAGGCCAGCCCCCTCATGACTATCTCCAAAGACTTCGCGGACACTCCACTAGGAGCTTGTCGGAGAACCCACCGGGTAGTGCTTCCCCCGTAGGACGTAGTGTGGTTGATAGGAGGGCATGAGCACCGGCTCGACGAAGGCGCCCGAACAGGGGGCACTGCTGGAGGTGGAAGCCATTGAGAAGCCCGAGAGGCCGGAGCAGCCGACGGAGGCGAGCGGGCGCTATGTGTCCCCGCGACCGTTCCGGCCGTGGCAGCCGGAGCAGGGGCAGTTGCTGCCGCAGTACACGCGCCAGGTGCTGGGAGAGAAGCACCTGGCGTGCTTCTTCGCGGACTTGGCCGAGGTGCTGGACTTCAGCCCCATCCTGAAGGCGTACACGAAGGAGTGCGGGCAGCCGGCCTACCACCCGGTGATGATGACGCTGCTGCTGATGTACGCGTACTCGCGAGGGGTGAGCAGTAGCCGGGAGATAGAGCGGCGGTGCGAGACGGACCTGGGGTTCCGGTACCTGAGCGGCGGAGAGAGGCCGGACCACGACACGCTGTGTGCCTTCCGGGTGAGGCACCTGGAGGCGTTCCGAGCGCTGTTCGTGGATACGCTGCGTGTGGCGCAAGAGGCCGGACTGAAGAAAGTAGGGCACCTGTCGGTGGACGGCACGAAGGTGAAAGCCAACGCCAGCAAGCACAAGGCGATGAGCTACGGGAGGATGCAGGAGTCCATCCAGAAGCTGGACGAGCAGGTGAAGCGGTTGTTGGAGGAGGCCGCGGCGCTGGATGAGCAGGAGCAGGCTCGCTATGGGAAGGGGATCCGAGGCGATGAGCTGCCCGAGGAGCTCACCGACCCTGCGACGCGAGCCGAGAAGCTGAAGCAGGCGCGCAACCGGCTGGAGGCGGACAAGAAGGTGGCGCTGGCGGTGGAGAAGGAGCAGCGCATCGAGAAGATCCGCAGGGCCCAGCAGGAGTTGGAGGAAGAGGCACGCCAGAAGGCTCAAGCCCAAGGGGAGAAGGCGGAGGAGGCGGTGGTGGACCCGAAGGCTCAGCGCAACTTCACCGACCCGGAGTCACGCATCATGCCTCGGGACGGCAGCTTCCAGCAGTCCTACAACGCGCAGGTGGCGGTGGATGCGGACACGCAGTTCATCCTGGCGCAAGAGGTGGGGCAGAGCCCCAACGACGTGAGGCAGTTGGAGCCGATGGTGTCGCAGGTGCAGGCCAACACGGGGCTGGTGCCGGAGCAACTGAGCGCCGACTCGGGCTACTTCTGCCGCGAAGACATCGAGAAGGTGCAGGCGATGGGGGTGGAGCCCTTCGTGGCCGTGGGGCGCGCCAAGCATGGCCAGGAGCCGGAGACGGCACCACGAGGACGTATCCCCAAGGGCCTGAGTTTCAAGGAGCGGATGGGGCGCAAGCTGCGGACGAAGAAGGGAAAGCGAGCGTACGCGCGGCGCAAGGTGACGGCCGAGCCCGTCATCGGCCAGGTCAAGAACGGAGTGCTCAAGCGCTTCTCGCTGCGGGGGCTGTTCAAGGTGCGCGGGGAGTTCTCCCTGGCGTGCGCGGTCCACAACCTCAAGAAGCTGTGTAAGCCACCGGTCCTTCCCAGGTCGCACGAGTGCCCTGGGGGTGATACCCCCTGAGTGGTGATGGAAGCGGGATCGACAAGCCTACAGTTGCT